>CAYUPT010000094.1:0-10064 GCA_964446725.1 uncultured Bradymonadales bacterium
AGGGTCGACGAAAGGCTGTCTCGACTCGACGGACCACATCCCGAGGACAGCCGCCGAAAGGCGCACTTTGTCCCGACAATTCGACGAGGCGCCTCAAGACAGGACGGGGCGGAGGCCGGAGGGGCCGAAAAGACCGAATTCGTTGATGTTCCCGCGAAATTTTGGCGTCGCCGGATTCGGGGCGCACCCGTACGTCTGCGCAATAGCTTCAATCGAGTTGACCATATCATTCGATTTCCACCGCGGCATCGCACGCCCGCCCGTCGTGTGCGAGCGCACGAGCGCGCTGGACAACTACCGTTCGGATCTGAAACCGTGGCGATCTAATTGGATCATGAACGGTCCTACATGAACGCTACGGAGTGAGCGATGCTACTGGTTATTGACGTCGGAAATACCAATACCGTGCTCGGCGTCTACGACGGCGACGATCTGATTCGCCACTGGCGACTTCAAACCCACCACGGACGAACGTCGGATGAACACGGGATTTTTCTTCGGCAACTCTTTGAGCTGTCGGGACTGGATGCCGGCGACGTCGAGAGCGCCATTATAAGCTGTGTCGTCCCGCCGATGGAGGGGCTGCTCGTGGAGATGATCGGCACCTACTTTGCCTGCGATCCCTTTGTCGTCGGCAAGGATATCGATGCCGGAATGCCAATTTTGTACGACAATCCATCGGCGGTCGGTGCCGACAGGCTGGTCAATGCCGTGGCGGCCTGGGAGCGATTCGAGACAGCGCTGATCGTCGTCGACTTTGGTACGGCGACGACCTTCGATGCGATCTCTGGAGACGGCGAGTATCTGGGAGGCACGATCTGCCCGGGAATCACGATCTCAAGCGAGAGCCTCTTTAGTGCGGCCAGTAAACTTCCCCGCGTCGAGTTGGCAAAGCCGCCGAAGGTCATCGGGCGCAATACCGTGGAGTCGATTCAGTCCGGTCTGCTGTACGGATATATCGGTCAGATTCGGGAGGTCGTCCGTCGAATGAAAGAAGAGCTCGGTGGGACAGCATCGGTGATCGCCACCGGAGGACTGGCGGAGTTTTTCGCCGATGAAGCCGATATTATTGATACCGTCGATGAATTACTGACGCTGGAGGGGTTGCGGCTGGTGTATGAACATCAGCATCGGGGTTGATGACCAAGAACCGACAACGCGCTCGCCAATATCGTGTTGGACGAGCGCGTTCCGGGCGTCTTTGACGAAGTGAGATCAGTCGTCGTCTTCGTCCTCATCGTCGTCGTTTTCGTCTTCAGCGTCATCACCGACGTCTTCGTCGTCTTCGTCGTCTTCGTCGTTGTCCATCTCTTCTTCGAGTTCTTCGGCTTCTTCGAGGACATCGTCGGAGACTTCGTCCAGGACGTCCTGGTCGTCTTCGGCGACGGCTTCGGCGACTTCCTCGACCGTCATCTCCGCCGGTGCGGTTTCGGCAGTCATCATCTCGTCGACCTCATCGAGGTTGCCCTGAAATGTCAGTGAAAGTGGCTGCCAGAAAATGGCAGTCAGCAGAGCGGTCAAGACAATTCCAAAGCAACACATGGCCGTCGGAAGCTCTTTTCCGTCGACTTCGAGTTTCTTGAACGCGAAGTAAAAGGTGTATGGCGGAAATAAGATGACCGCCCAACCCACCGCGTTGCTGATGCGAAACCCGTATTTGGCGAGTTTGATCGCGCCTACAACGTAGGAAACGATTCCCACCAGAATCAGGATAAGTGTCAAGACCACCAGTATCATGGAACCTCCGTGGATGTCGGTGCGCCTGTGGCACCAACCAGTTTCTGACCACACGGGTGTACCGAGGGCTCTCCGGAGTGTCAACCGTGATATGCAGTGCTGGAACCTCGCTGGTCGGGCAGCCCGACCCGTCCAGAGTGCGATCGACCGGTGTTGTATTCTGTTCGCGGTAATTCTGAGATTCGTCGTGTCCGTGGCCTGGTTGCCGGCGGCCTTGCAAAATGCCTCCAGGGTGCGTTGCCGGCGGCTATCGGATCGGACCCCGAAACCAATGATTATGAGCAGGTAGTTGCAGTGCGAAGAGGTGACGACCCTTGAACTCTGCAGGGCGGTGTACACAATGAACGACAATTCAGTTGCGAGCGAGCCTGCAGATTGCCCGCCGTATTGGACCTGCAACCGGAACCACCACTTTTGACGAATAGGACGATCTGATGAGTAAATTTCGCTTCGACCGCCGCGACGTCGATTTTGCGCTGTACAATCACCTTCAGATCGAGAAGTTGCTGGACTTGCCTCGATACGAAGGATTCGATCGGCAGACGCTGGAGATCATCTTCGATAATGCTCAGCGATTCGCTGAGGAACGGCTCGCCCCCCATTCTCAGAAGGCCGATGCGGAGGGATGTCGAATCGAGGACGGTCAGGTCCACGTCCCGGAGTGCTACGAGGAACTCCACGACGAATTTTGCGAAATGGGATTATTCTCTCCGGTGCACAATCCGGAGTTGGGTGGAATGGGATTGCCTCATGCCCTCGGTGTGGCGCTGATCGAGATGTTTATCGGGGCCAACGGTTCATTCATGTTCACCCCGGGACTGACGTCTTCGGCCGCTCATTTGATCGAGGAATACGGCACCGAAAAGGACGTCGAGTTGTATTGCGAAAAGATGTACACCGGTCAGTGGGCGGGGACGATGTGTCTGACCGAACCACAGGCCGGCTCGTCGCTGGGAGAATTGACGACGGCCGCCGAACCGGTTGACGGCGAGGATTATTTTCATGTCACCGGCAACAAGATCTTTATTTCCGCCGGCGATCACCAGTTGACCGATAATATCGTTCATCTCGTACTGGCGCGCGTCGACGGCGATCCGGAGGGTACCAACGGGCTCAGTCTGTTTATCGTGCCCAAGCGTCGGGTTGGCGACGATGGCTCGGTCGGCGAGCTCAACGATGTGACGGTCACCGGCATCGAGGAAAAGATGGGGATTCATGCCTCGCCGACCTGTTCGCTGTCGTTTGGAGACGACGGCGACTGTCGCGGGTGGCTCGTCGGCGAGCGGTGCCAGGGACTGACATATATGTTCCAGATGATGAATGAGGCCCGAATTGTCACCGGTTTGCAGGGCGTCGCCCTCGGTAATGCCGCCTATCAGGACGCGCTCGCCTACGCCCGGGAGCGACAACAGGGGCCGAAGGTAACGGATCGCAGCGACAACAAGACCTCGGTACCGATTATTGAACATCCCGACGTGCGTCGAAATCTGATGATTATGAAGGCCTACGGTGAGGCGATCCGGGCCCTGTCGTATAATACGGCCTACATCAGTGATATCGCCAATTACGCTGATGACCAGGATGACGCCCAGCGTGCGCAGGGGCTCGTCGACCTTCTAACTCCGGTCTGCAAGGCCTTTTGTTCCGACATCGGTTTTCGCATGACGGAACTGGCAATGCAGGTCTACGGAGGCTACGGCTACATCAAGGAATACGGCGTCGAACAGAAAATGCGCGATGTCAAAATCGCCTCGATCTACGAGGGAACCAACGGGATCCAGGCCCTGGATTTGTTGGGACGAAAAATGCGTCGCAATGGCGGAGCGCTGTTTATGACCTGGGTCCAGGATGCCTCGCAGTTTCTGGGCCAATGGACCGACGACGACGTATTCGGTGATCTGGCAACTGAGGTCGATGAAGCCAAAAATGCGCTGAGCCAGGCGGCACTGGGATTCCAGGCGCAGGGCAAAGAAGATCCAGAAATGCCCCTGCTTCATGCCACGCCATTTTTACGGATGTTCGGTCACGTCGAGTCCGCCCGTCTTCTTCTGGAGCAGGCGACGACGGCCCGTGCAAAGCTCGAGCAGTTGTGGAGCGAGCAGGGTATTGATGGCGATGATCGGGAGGCTCGTTCGGAGTTTGCCGAACAGCACGAGGATGCCCGCTACTTTGAAAATAAGATCCACACCACCTCATTTTTCATCTATCAACTGCTGCCGAAGGTCCAGCGCTATCTGACGAGTATCGAGTCCGGAGATCGCAGTGCGCTCGACATTGCGCTGTAGCTCGCCGGTCGGCAGTCCGCAGGGTGGCGCTGTCGGCGTCGTCGCCATGACTTGAACTGCGAGACCGTCGTAGTTATCAACTCGACAGTGCGATGATGGCTACGCCGGTGATCGAAGGGCGTCGTCGCCGTCGGGCTGTCGAGTGAGACATCGCCACCGGCGCGATGTTGCATGTCGCAGTCGCCGTCCGGAGTTCGACAGGAACCGACGACTCGATGGCCCGGCGCGGAGCAGTCGCCGCGATCTACATGGTATGTCGACTGCTATATCAAAAGCATTGAGCATCGCCTTGTTCTTACTGGACGGCGATTTGACAGGCCCCTGGGGAGCCCGGACAATCGCCCGTCCCCGATAACCCAAATACGAAGAATATCGACACTGCCGTGTGATTCCAACGCGGTGGTCCCCGACCCAGGAGTCATGATGTCTGCTCGCAATACATTCGCCGCGACGCGCCGATCTCACGCTATTTTGAAACGACTTCGAAGGGGGGAAGGTGTCAAAATACGCGAGGTCAGTGAGGAATTCGACATCCAGTACCCACAGGCCCGGGCGGACCTGAAATTACTGGAGGAATTATACGATCTGACAACTCATCGCGATGGACGCGTCAAAGTCTGGCAGATGCCCGGCACCGGTGATATCGAACGCCAGATAGGAATTGCAGCGGCCGTCGAACTCGGCGGTATCGCACTCGATGTGTTCAAGCATACGCCCTACGGTGAGCGCATCGACGAGCTGGTCAGTCAGTTGCGACAGAGCGTCGGATCGGCGCATAAGGAGCGACTCGATCGACTGTCGAATGCGCTGGTGCTGCGTCGGACCTGGCTGCCCGTCAATGAAGAGCAGATGCTGGAGACATTGGAGGAGTTTCTCGACGCCATCGGGCTTCGCAACGGCGTTGAAATAACCTACGAGCGCTCCGATGGCGAAATCGGCGAATATCTGGTGATTCCACGCCGGCTTATCTGGTACGAGAGTCGGCTCTGGTTGCAGGCCGTCGACAACGGTGATCAGAAGCTCTTTGATGTCGCCGGCGTGCAGGCTGTCGAACGCGTCCAGCAAGAAAGCCTCGTCGAGCGCCTGGCCGAACGCCGCCTGGAGGAGTCGACACTCGACGAACCGCGCGATTCTGATGGCTCCGACGGCGATGTCGACGCGCAGGAATCTAAATCGAGTCGCCGGGAACAAATCGAGGACGCCGTTCGCGGCGATGTCGAAGACTGGTTTGAGTACGGAACCCGTCAGCAAGAAGACGAGTATTTCGCCAATTCCTTCGGGATCTTTGCCACCAATTACGACTCTCAGGAGGTCGAACTCATCGTCCGTGGATCCTGGGAGCAGTATCTTCGGCGCTACCGAGTTCACCCCTCACAGACCAATGAGGAAACCGACGACGGGCTTCGTGTGCAGTTTGATATCGGACTTTGCCCGGAATTTCGGTCCTTTGTGCTGGGCATGATCCCCGACGTCGAAATCGTGGGCCCGGCAACATTTCGACGGGACGTCGAAAGCCGGATCCAGGATTGGAAGGCCTGATGGCCTGCTGATACCGGGGGGATCGAGTTACCGAGGTTGTCGGCGGTGCCGATTTCTTACTCGATGGTCAACTGCCAGGACACAGTTTCCGCAGGACGGTGGGTGACGATTATTTTTCGGCCCACGGGCTGGGTGTCCAGGGCGTGGAGTACCAGTTCGTATTGCTGGTCGCGATGCTGCAGAGAGGGGGGACTCAATTTATCGGTCTCGTAGCGCTCTCGCCAGTATTCGGTCGTTTCCCTGTCGACCATGATATCCCAGCCGGGCCGAAACCAGCTCTGAATCCAGTCCGCGATCGTCGGCGCGTCACTCTGATCCAGGTCGAGCGACGAGACTTCGAGCAGTCGCGCGAAGTGCTTTCGACTACTCAGTAGCAGGAACTCTCCGGTGTTCCGCAGGTAGGCGATGCCGGCGCGGCCCTGTCCATCGGTGGCGCCGCCATCGTCGAATGGGTTTAGAACAGGCAGGTGCTCGGAAGAGATGGTGGCGACAGCGACGTGCTCCGTGGACCGTAAAATTTCGATGGAGTTCGCTACGTCCTGGACCGATGTATCGGCCATGACGAAGCGGTAGCCCACCCACAATTCGGCGAGGCTGGCGGCCAGCGCTTCGTCGCCGAGTCCGGAGGTCGGATCGACATAGTTCGCAAAGGTGGACAGCGCGGTGCTGGTTTCGACGGCGGCCTCGGCGTCGTCGATAATCTGTCGCAATCGCACGTCGTCGAAGTCGTCGGAGGCCAGAAATTCAGCGGCCAGGCCGATGGGCTCGAGAACGTGATCGCCGAGGTGGATCACCGATTTGTGGGCCGGCGTTTCGTGGTTCCAGGAGCCGCCGTAGGACTGGACGATACATTCTCCGATGAACTTACCGACACCGAGCAATCGAGGATCGTCGACCTCGTTTTCATCGCTGTACATATCACCGAGGCGGGGCATATTGTCGAGAAAACCATCGAGTAGATTTAATTCCAGCCGCGGGATCGACTCCAGGGTCGTGGGCAGGGTCGTGGGCTTGGTGCGCTGTGCTGCGGCCACCATGTTGTGCATGCAGCGCTCCAGGGTGATCTCGACACCGATATCGCCACCGGTGATCCGGAAATTGGCGGTCTCGATGTCATTGCTGCCCCGGGTGATGGTGCTGGCGGAGTAACCGATGGCGTCGATATTATCGATCGGTTCCTGAAGTTCCGACGGCCAGGTCGGCGGTTTGACCTCTTCGGTCAGCTCCTGAAGTTCTTCGTTGCGCTGACGCTCGTTTTCCATCACGGCGGCCATATCCTTGCGTTTGGCCTCGATAAGAGGCTCGTCTTCCGGTTGCGACTCCTCGGGTCGCTCGGCGAGCTGTTGCTGCATTCTCTCTTTTCGCTGCTCGCGATCTGGTGGCGGTGACGTTGAAGAAGACGACGAGTTCGGGGGAGATTGAGCCGAAGGAGGAGGCGAGGCGCCACCTGGCGAAGTGGTGTCCGATGATGTCGATGGGCCCGATGAGGGGCGTCGCTTCGCTCGACTCTGGCTTTTCGAAGTGGGCGGGGCGGGAGAGGTCGACGGTGCGCTCCCGTCGGGCATCATCGACCAGTGTTCCACGAGTTCACCGCGGTCCATTCGGCGGTTGCTATTGAGCGTTCGCCGGGCTTCGGCGAAAAATTGCGTCATCTCGTCGGTTTTGTTGGCCACCGAATAATCGATGCGATTGATGAATTTGGCGGCGTCGCGCTGGGGGATACGGCGGGCGGCGACGGCGTCGATCATATCGGTGATGACGCGCTGAACGTGTTGAACGGCCCGGGAGTCACCGGTATCGAGGCCGGCTACAAATTCATCGGTTCCACCCTCCCATTGGCCCTGACGAATCAGTTGTTCACCCAGAAGGGTCCGGTATAGACCTGTGTCGGGCTCGCGATCGACAACTTTGCGAAGAACGCCTTCGGCGCGGGAGCGGTATCCCTGGCGGCCTTTGATGTCGGCGACGAGCGCCTCCATCCAAGACGATGGGGCCGATTGGAGCTGCTGTTCGACCAGGGTGATGGCCTCGTCTCCACGGCCCATCGCCGACAGGGAAATGGCCTTGCCTGCAATGGCCCGAGAGTTGGAACTCTGGTCGAATAATTCGGCGGCCCGGTGGTGGTCACCTTGATGGTAGGCGCGCCATGCCTGGCTGAGATCTCCCATCGTTTCTCCAGTTTAGGCGTTGTGCATCGGGACCTGTCGGCCGGGGCGTGCCCGTGCCGCGTCGATGCGATCAGAATTCGTGTCCGAAGATAACATTCTTATCGATGACCCAGAACTAACAGGGGTCGACAGTATCTGCAATCGAAGCGAGTTCCTCGACTTCGGTTGCCGGCGAGCCGGTGACCGTTCGCCGTCGCAATATCGACGCATTACGGCGATGGACGATCGCGAAGTGGAAGGGCGATGGTCACTGTCGTGGGAGCTCCGCGTCCGCTTTCGATCGAGATATGACCGTCGTGTTCCTCGATGATCTGACGGGCCACATAGAGTCCCAGGCCGGTCCCCGATTTCGGGTGCTCGCCGCCAAAAAAGTACCGGTCGAAGACCCGGTCCTGAATCGACTGGGGGATTCCGTCACCTTCGTCTTCAATCGTCAATATCGCGTCGCCATCCCGGGCCGAAAGCCGGACGGTGATCGCGCCGTCGTCGCGTCCGTGGCGGAGCGCATTGTCCAGGACATTGGTCAGGACCTGTTCGATGCGATCGGCGTCGACGTCGACCTTCAGTGACTCGGCGGGCAATTCGATATCGATGCGGTCACCGTATTTGCCGTCGAGCCAGGGCTCCATGCGGCGACGGACCAGATCCGTCAGCGACCGTCGCTGACGGTGGATGGGAAGAGCTCCGGTTTCGAGCCGCGACAGATCGAGAAGCCCATCGATAAGGCGTTCCAGGCGATGGACCTGCGCCCGGGCTCGGTCGATGAGTTCGCCGTCGATGGGCTCGTCGGCACTGTGTTGTTCGGCGGCCAGGTGAAGGAGCCCGGAAAGGGGGGTCAGCGGACCGCGTAGCTCATGGCTTGCGATGGATAGAAATTCGTCTTTGCGTCGTTGCTGTTGGCTGCGCTGAGTGACATCGCGACCGGTGACCATATAGGAACTGATTTGACCTCGGGAGTCGGTGATCGGGATCACCGTGACCGACACGGTGCGTTTGCGATCGCCGAAATCGAGCACGTAGGTTTCGTCTTCGCAACACTCGCCGGAATTGACAGCGCGAACCAGAGGCCATTGGTCGCGGGGGAGCTCGACTTCGTCGTCGTCGCAGACGGTATAGGGAGGCTCACCTTCGGAAATATGGCTCCATTCGGGCCGATCGACGAGCAATCGAGCCCGGAAGTTCATGTCCAGTACCCATCCCTCGGGATCGAGCAGGATGACGGCCATGGGGATCTTTTCGAGTACTGCGCGCAATCGGTGTCGTTTGTGTCGATTGCGTTCGCGCAGTGTCGCGCTGTGTAAGATTGCCTCTGCGCTCGACTGAAGATTCGCCCAGAACGACGAGGGAAATGTCAGTTTTTCGTCCCGGATGCGGGTGGCGATCTCGATAATGGCGGTGATGTTGTCGGCGGGACGCATCACAATGCGAACCGTTCCCGGCTTATCATCGATGGATGTCACCGAGGGCGCGGTGTCGGCCCCCGGAGCCTCCGTGGTAGTAGCCATCTGATGGCACCTCTTTTCATCGCCGGCAGTCCAACTCGCCGATTTTCGCCCGTTTTTGTACCACATGATAATCACCGGGCGGTGAAGATGCCGGTGGATCTGATCGGCGAGGTGACTGGCGGCGTCTTCCAGGCGCTGGTGGTTATCCAGAGCCCCGGCCAGCGTAGAGAAGAGGCCGTCTTGTCCGCCATCCCCGGTAGTTTGGCAGCGTTGAATCCGACACAATACCATGGGCACCGGAGCTGGCAGTGGCGTGCACTCGATCTCGGCGATGGTGGCGGGCCCTAATTCGACACTGCACCGAGAGCCGACGTCGACTCCGCTCGATGCCAGAGTACTGTCGATCATCGACGATAGCCGGGTATGGCCCGGATCACTGAGGCTCAAATCGCCGAGGACCTGTGGATTCGCCGGTGCCTCGATGTCGAATAACTGTCGGGCCGCGTCATTTATAAAAATGACGTTGCACTGCCCATCGACCACCAGCGTCGAGACCGAACTGGTCCCGTAGGTGCGCTCCAGCCATTCACTCGGAAGCTGTGATGGCGCACGACCCTCAGTATTGTTGTTGGAAACACCCGGACTCAACGGAATTACCTCAAGTAAGATGGAAGTAGTGCAGTCAGGGAGGTACCCTGGCGACTTCGTCACCTCCCTTTATAGTAACCGCTCTTGCGTTGCATTGGAAAGACTACCGAAATGACACGACACCGCCCGGTATCGAAGTGCAGCTTCGGCGACGACCAGTCCCGTGTCGCCGCCCCATTTCGTATTGGTCCTTGACGGACCGCATCCCGGACTCTATAACCTGTCGTCCCTCGACGAGGAAC
>CAYUPT010000095.1:0-10031 GCA_964446725.1 uncultured Bradymonadales bacterium
ATCCAGGGCTTGCGTTCCTCGTTTTCCGTAGGGGGGTCAGGCAGATCCGACGGAGGTGTCAGGCCTTGATTGCTGATCTTCGTGGAGCGGGCGGCCGCTGGCAGATGTCGTTCGCCTTCAACGGCGGAGATTTCATCGTCGTCGTTGGCGAACATGTCTCCGGCGTAGTCCTTGAGTGGGTTGCCGGATTGGTTTCCCTGGCGAAGTGTCGCCGAGGTGGCAAACCCCTGCAAATTCTCTAGCTGCGTGCCGAATCTTCGCGCTGCGCGCCGAAGCAACATGTGGATTTCGGCGGCCTGCGCCCCTTCGTACACATGGGCCTCGTCCAACACGACCGACTGGAGGCGGGGCGAGCCCTGGTAGTACAGATGCTGGTTCAGGAAGATGGAGCGATCTTTCGGCCGCACCAGCATGTATTCGAGCATCGAGAAGTTGGTCACCAGGATATGGGGCGGGCCCTTTGGGCGTTCGTTGCCTCCATCGAGCCCCCGCAAGGTCTGACGGTCGACGATTTGACACTTCGGGGGCAGTTCGCGCCCCCGCGAATTGAGATCCTTTTTTGCCTTGCTGTGTGTCTCTTTGAGGCGGCTGGTGTAGAAGGCGAAGTTGATCTCGGTCTGTCCTGACAGCAACTCCCGGAGGCGCTCGATCTGGTTGTTTACCAGGGCATTGAGCGGATAGATGATGATGGAGCGAACGCCGGGTTCACTCAGGTCATCCTGTCCCTGTTGTTGGGCCCAGAACAATTGGTCGATGAGGGGAATTAAAAACGCCTCGGTCTTTCCGCTTCCCGTCCCGGCGGAAAGCACGATGCTGTTGCCCGTGGAGGCCTTTTGGATCGCCTCGACTTGGTGGTCGTATAGTTCGAAGTCGAATCCGGCGTCTTGTAGGAGGCGGACGGTTTTCGGATGAAGTGGTCGCTCTGTGGTGCGGGTATCAGCGGAATTCCCGGGGGCTTTCAATTCCTCGACGGTCTTGACCGGTTCGAACGGAAACGCTCCCTCTACGTGTAGCGGCGCAAAGAGTCGGAAGTGGTCGTCGGACTCGGCGGTCCAACTGTGGCGCAATCGGTCGCCGAGAGGCGTCGAAGCGATGCCAAATGATTCGAGAAGGTAGTTGACGTATCGCGTCTTCAGGTCTTCGTACGCCTGGTATGCATCGAATTGAAATTGGGGCATTAGGCCACCTCCTGAGATACGGAAATTCCGAGAGCATAACGGTTGAGCCAGTAATCGATTAGACCGGGGACGCATCGATGCAGGGTTTCAAGAGTGTCCCAGGGCATCGGGTCGCGATGGTTGCCTTCTCGCCAGTGGTGTAGTTCGTGACAGATGGCGGCGACTGCAGCTTCGATTTCAGCGGTGAGACGGAATGTCTCGTTTTGCACGGCACGGCGGACGGATCCCGGCAATTGGACGTCGTGTTCCCGGATGTACTGTTTGACGGCCCGTACTGCGTCGTCGATGTCCGAATCCTCGCTGAGCTGGTCTTCGTAATTTCTCGCCTCCCATAATCCACGAAGCCGCGGGTGATTGTCTCTGCGCGATGCCTCGTCGAGAACGCGCAATTTATCGTATTCTTCGCGGGATAATGTATCGACGGAGTCGCTATTGGCGGTCTTCCAGGGCCGCAATTCGGGGGCGATTCGCTCCATGACAGCATCGGATAGCCCATTTCGCCAGGCTCGGAAGGCGGGCACGAGCAGACCGGCCTGCAACTCGGTGAGATGGAGGATGATATCGGCCTGTTCATCTGGAGCGCGTCGGCTGACCAGCTCGCCAGCGTGCTCCAGGTCGATGTGTCGAACTGCCAGCGACGAAATATGTGAAAAGGCGTCTGGTACTTTCTTCTCCGACAGGTGCGGGACGGGCAAATTGAGCTTGGCCCGGAGGTTTTCCTCGGTGGCGATTTCCGGCAACAGTAGGCGTGAGGCGAACCACCGGGGAGACCAGTGTTCGAGTTGTCGGAGCAGTTGTGTTCGTCGACGGTTTCGGACCGTCGGCTCGCATTCTTCGAAGGCTTCCAGCGCCAGGTCGGGATGGGCGTGGGTGGACCCGGCGTGTACGCGCCAGAGATACCACTGATAGGGGTCGAGTTGGTTCTCCGGTTTGATTCGGTTGGTTTGGGAAGTCTGCAATACCACGTCTGCCACACCGCACATGGGTATATCGCCTCGAATCAGACGCACCTTGTATGGCCCGGGGGCGACCCGAAATTGGGCACCGTACCTGCAACCTTCGGCCTCATCCTCCACGCGTTGAGCGACCGCCTTCTTTGGTTTCGACCACGGACTCCACGCCGGCAATAACTCCATTTCCAATTCGCCACCGACGTCCCACAGAAGTTCGCAACGGACGTTGAATACCTCCTGTCCCAGGGGTTGCCAGGCGTCGGCCTGCGGTTCCATCAAACGCTGATCGATAAAGGGCCCAAACGCCGTCTCCGCTCCATCCCATCGGACCGATATTTCAAAGGGCTGTCGTTCAATATGGAATGCCGCCTCCGGCAGATTGGTGAATGGAAAGAAGCGCCGCCCCCGGCCGTCCAGACGCAGCGACCACCGGTATGTCCCTGTTTCGATCCGGACAGGGGCCGACGGCGGTCCGTAAAGCTGCAAACCGCCATTTCCTCGCAAGATGCTGAGGTTGCGGGGCTGATCGATGACGTCACCATCGCGTTCGCCGACTACTTCTGCACGGTAGGGAGCGGCCGTGACGCGCCAGCGTCCATTGCGCAGACTCGGTGCCCTCCGATGGGCATCCACCGATACTGCCAGGGTTTTTCGTATATCTTCGGGAAATTGTAGCGCATTATGTGCCGTCGTCTCAGCGGCATCGCTGTGAGACAGGTCGGCGTCCAGATGGTGTACCTCCAGCTTCGTTCCCGAGGTGCTATGCTCGACATGAAACTTGGTCCCAGGCGGCAGCACTGCGAAACGGACTCTGGAACTGCGGTTGCCGGCCTCGACGTGGAGGGTATATCGGCCGGGTCGTCGTTTGAGATCCTGTAGAACCAGTCGTCCTCCGCGGACCGTGCAGGTACCCCGCTGGGTATCTTGCCGAGAGGAGCCGCAGCGCAATTCGTAGTGGGCATCGGTTATATCGCTGCCCACCAGAATTTCAGGCCAATCTTTGTAGGCCGGGGCATTGCCGAACTTGAGGCCATTGATCCGGTTGCCGGCGACCCGAAGCTGCAAGGTCTTTGATTTTGGTCTGACGAGTTCTTCGATCACCTCGTCGGCTTCCGGGCGCAGGACTTCGTAAGCCAGCCCCTCTTCGGGCAGCGTTGCGCGCCACGCTTCGACTCCGATGCAATCGATTCTTTCGAGCGGAGCGGAGCCCGCGAGCAGGGCGTTTTTCGGGGCCACGAAGAGTAACTCCCGATGTGCCCGAGCTTCGTCGATGTGCTCACCGGTTTGATGGTCGAACATGCCGACCGGATCTCCGGGAAAGGCCACCGTGTGCCATGGCAACTCCACGATGGTTTCCTTATCTGTGCGATATTCGACGACCAGTTGAACCGGAAACGAGGCCGCTTTGTTTACGGCCAGTAATTTCGGGCCGCGAAAGTGCTTGAATTCCTCTCCCTGTTTGCGCCGGTAGATGGGAGATTTGTTCTGTTCGACGTTGGAGAGCCGAACCCGGATTCGGTCGATACCGTCGTCGATCGCGATGTTTCGAATCGTCTCCGGCAGTGAAATTGCGAGGCGGGGCTTTCGAGTCGCAGGCTGCAACCACTGCCACTGCGGCGACGACAATTCTGTCTGGTTTTCCCTTCCCATGAAGTTGAAAATGTCGTTCAGAATATCCTCATCGGACCGCTCCGAGGGAGCACCGAAGAGATCGGAGATTGAGATGCCTCGGTGACGCACTCTCTCCAGTGTTTCTTGGGCGTTGCCGGCGACCAGTCCTTGATTCCGAAGTTTGGCGCGCCCTCGGGCAACTTGAGCCAGCCGTTCTGCGATGCCAACTCGGCCATCGTCGGTCTCAAGAACGCGACGGGTGGACCTCGGCAGGTAGCGATAGTCCTGTTGGATTTGCTGCAACCACTCGGTGATTTCGACGCGGGATGCAGCGGTCAGCCCCTTCCAGTTCCACAGTGTTCCCACGCGCTCAATCAATGACTGGACGACGGCCCAGCCGCCGCCGGAATGCACCAGCATGGTTCCGATAAACCGCCGGTGACCCCGTTGGTTCTCGAGAATCTCGAGATTCCAGTGGTTGGCGCTTCCTTCGGCGATATAACTATATTCTGTGGTAGTAATCTCGTCGGACAACTGCGGGATTCCAATCCGCTCGCCGAGTTTATCCCAGGAAAATGGCCCCTCCGGAAGTTCACCGAATACGCGGGCACCGACGAGCATCATCGCCGCCCCCCATCCCAGTTTTTCGTGGGGCGGTAGTCCGTACCAGTCCTCGTCGAGACCCCTGCTAATACTGGAAACAAGCTCCTTCCACTGATCGGGCTCCAGTTCGAGGTCCGAAAGATGGCCACCGGTGGATAGCAGCTCGTTGTTCTCGGAAACAATATCTCGAATGAGAGCGTGGTACATCGCCTGGGCCTCCCGGTCGCCGGTTGCGTTGGTTATGCTGCTCTGTCGTGAATCCTCAACAGTATCGACGTATCGTCTGATACGTACTGACAGTTAGAAGTGTGTTCTCCGCTCCATGTGCTCAGCGAGCGATTGTCGCTACCAGTAATTAAATCGAATTGCGTCGAGTACCGCCGTGCTGCGCTGGATCCAGTCTCCGGGGCCGGGGTCGTGTTGGCCGAAGTAGCCGGTTGCTGTGCCGTCTTCTTGTTCGAGCCAGGCGGGTGCGCCGAAGTGGCTCTGGACGTGGGTCCGAAACTTCTGGAACGCCGTGCCCAGCGAGGCGTGGTCCGGCGATGTGGAGGAGAGCGATTGGACGTGGATTTGCAGAAGTTGTTTTCGGAGCCCGGCGGCGATTCCCAACAGCGTCAATAGTGGGCCGCCGGTGGTCATCTGGTCGATGGCCCGGTCGTAGTCCGAAATGGCGCCCTGGAGGTGGTGGTCGATGTCGACGTCGAGGTCGGAGCGGATCAGGCGGTCGCGACACATCGCCCGGGTCTGATAGATGAGCCCGAAGGGGTGGTGGGCCCGGTCTTCGCTGTCGAAGTTGCCGAGGATGCGATTGTTTTCCCAGGCCTGAAGCTCGTTTCGCAGCACAGGGGGAGACGAGAAGATGAGTCGGGATTTTAGATAGAGGGCCAGAACGTACTGAGAGCCGCTCGATAGGGGTTCGTCTTCGTCTCGAAGCGATGTGATTTCGCGCAGGGCGTGACTGCAGAGCTGTTCTCCGGGCTCGCCGCCCATCTGGCAGCCGAGGTGGCCCAGGTAGACCCACTGGCGTTCGCGGTCGAAGGGGGCCTCGAAGTAGGTGAGTGCTTGCCGAAAGAAGGACTCGGCACTGTCGAGATGGCCGGTAAAGGCCTCGATCTGGCCGAGGCTCCCGTAACAGGCGCCGATGGCATCGGCGACCTGTTGAGAGCCGACGAGGTCGGCCAGTTTCTCCTGGTTTTCGATGAGGGGAATCAACACGTCGCGCGCCTCGTCGTGGCGAAACTGGTCGGTCAGCGCCACGGCGCGTCGGTTGCGAATTTCGGCGTGCAATCCGATGAGTTCGAGGCCCGGGTCATCGGATGCACTGCAGAACTGCTCGAATTCGGTCCACAACTCGTCTGCTTTGGCGGTGTTGCCGGTGTGGTTGGCGTGGGACAGCGCGGTCTGCAGGTAGAGCAGTCGGGCACGGTCGGTCACAGCGTCGATGGTGTCGAGAAACCGGTAGGCTCGCCGGGCGCGCTGAAATCCGGAGGATGTGCGCCCCGGGGTGTCGGCCTCTTCCGAGGCTTCTTTTAATTCCTTTTCCAGCCGTTCGGGCCTGTTTTTGAGAAGCGGGGCGACACGGGAGTCGTAGTGGGAGACCAAATTCTTTAGCGTCGCGGCGGCATTGTGTTCGAAGGCATCGAAGCGGTCGCGCAGTGTCAGGTAGCGTTCGAGGTTTTCCTGCATGGTGGCAGCCGCCATCTCAGCGACGGTATTCATCCAGGGGCCGTAGCGCAGATCGGCGAATGGCTCCAGTATAGTGATCTCACCGTCGTGCAATTCCCGTCCGCGGAATTGGCCCAGGTACAGGTCGGCCAGGTAGAGGCCGGCGGGGGAGCTGGCGTCGTCGTAGTCGAGGCTGTTGACATCGAGTGAGCCGATTTTGACCGGGAGCTGATTCCAGCGCAGCCGCAGGGCATCGCGTAGCATCTGTTCCAGGTCGCGCTCGTTGAGTGTTTTGTGTACCAGGTAGCGGTCAGGCGTTTCATTATCTCGAGTATCTCGCCCATCAATTCGGCCCTGGACGTGATAGCCGGCCTGTTCGAACGCGCGGCGCTCCGCGGTCTGGCTTTTCTTTAGCGCAATGGTTCGGCTGGCGACGTGGAGATGAAGTGTCCAGTTGTCGGCCAGGCACCGGCGAATAGATGGAGCCACAAAAACCAGGTATTCAATAAGTGACCACAGCAGAGTTCGGTAGCGATTGTCGCGCATATCTTCGGCGAGCAGTAGACTACCGGTGTTGTTGATGGCGTCGAGTTCATGGGTGGCCGAGACACCGTGGATGGCCTGTAAGGGGCGTTCTTTGTATAGCCTGGCGAGGTCGCTACCGACGCGTTCAAGACAGTGTCGGATCTGGCCTCGACTCATATCCGATTGGGAGTAGTGGAGATCGGTAGGGAAGTCGGCGTCGACTTCCTCGTAGCGCCGCTGGAGAATATCTTTGATTTCCGTATCGGTATTCGAGTCGTACCGACCCAGAAATAGCACGCCGCCGACGGCATTGAGCCGGTCGCTATCGGTGGTCAGCCTCCCGGTTTCGTCGACGAAGAGATGCAACTCGGAATAGCGCGGCTCGTCCATGGGGACTCCCTGATTTGCAATATAGAACATCAATACAAAACGTTTGCGGCCACGGCGAGCCGTCAACGATGCAGTGATTGTGCCTGTTGGCGGAGTTCTTTCAAGGCATCGACCTCGTGGGCCACCTCGTCGACCGGTTCGTGGAGTTCCTCTTTGCGGCGCTCGATGTGGTCCTCCAGTGCATCGAAGAGCGGCTCCGGAGACAGCTGCTGGTGGCCGCCGTGTTTGTCGGGAAGGTCGATGCCGTGGCTGGAGGCGAAGTGCTGTGCGGCCTCGTTTCGCTCCTGGCAAAGGCTCTTGAGGGCCGACACACGCTGGTGTTGTTTGCGCTCTGCTTTCGTGGGGCCCGACGTGGTGGACCCGGACTTCGAGCGGCTCTGATTGGTCGACGACGAGCCGGAGTTCGACGAGCGGCTGTGGTTGTTGCCGTCGTCTTGCTCTTCGTCTTCCTTGAGCACTTCGGTCGCCGCCCAGGTGGTCGCTGCGCCTGCAAGTGCAACACCGCCGATGATGATTGGAATTGGAATAGCCATGGGGTTTCTCCTTGAAAAATCGTGGTGCACTACGGGGGATTAAACTGCGATACTCTGGTAGGCATCGCGGTGAGAGCGTCGAAAACCGTCAAAATCATCGCGCATATCGCGGATCTTCTGATTTGCCTCGGCCTGCCGCTGTTGGCGGCGTTGCTCGTGCTTTTGAATGCGAGCGTCGAGCATGGCCACCAGGGAATCGATGGCGTCGTTGATTCGACGCTGGACGAGAGCCTGTCGGTGATAGGCGAGTTCGTCGATGGTCTCCTCGATGCGGTCGCGCAGCGCGGGAATCCGGCTGTGCTCGCACAACAGCGGCTCGTCTTCGGCGAGGCCCTTGAGGTGGGTTTCGGCGCGCACCTCGAAGAGGCGGTCCGGTTCCACGCCCATGGTCTGAGACCACTGGTCGCGAACGGCATCGACAATCTTCTCCAACTCGTTCTCCACGTTCTCGCACTTGGTCAGCACCGGGATGATCGACGTCTGCCGAATATCGGCATCTTCGAAGAGAGTTCGGAGATTTTTGAGATAGTCCATCTCCTGTCGGTCGAGTTCGCCGTTGATGGCGCTGTGGATAAAGAGGATGACATGGCTTTTGCGATAGGCGTCGAATGCCTCGTCGGTGTCCTGCTGGTTCGAGTCCAGTCCGGGGGTGTCCACCAGTTCCAGGTGTCGGACCTGTTGGTACTGCTGTTCGGTCGTCTTCCGGGCTGCCGAGGTCGCAAACAGCTCCTGTTCTTCACACAGGGCGTTAAAGAGCGTGCTCTTGCCGGCGTTAAATAGTCCGGCATTGGCGACTCTCGGCAGACCGTCGATGGACTTGAAGAAGCCGGTGATGGGGCCCCGGAAATCTTCGATGACTTCATCGGAGAATTCGCGGCGCTGCGCCAGACGGTCGAGAATGCACATGACCTGCGACTTCCACTCCTGAAAGTCGATGTCGGGTCTCTTCAACGCGTTGGTATCAGTCATCGGTGTCATTCCCGTCGAGGTCGGTATTGTCCATCGCCTTCACCTACCAAGACGAATGGGCGGCGCATTGCTGACAGTTATTTCCGAATGATCTGATCAGCGCCGCGGCAACTCGGTGGGATACGGCAACGAGCTCGGGGTTGGTGTGGTTTTCGAATCACAGCCCTGGAGAGGGTGATCCACCAAAATACGGGAGCAGTACCATGGCGGGATCAATGCCATTGCGCGAGCCGGCTGACACGTCGCGTGCGGGGTCACTGAATGGTCAAATCCACCGACGAGACAGTGGTCTGGCACAAACAACCATGGATGATCGGATTGTCGGGAACTTTTTTTGAGAGGTAGCTGTCATTAGCACCGCCGGTCCTCGTCTTAATTCCCGAAGACGGAGAGCAACCCGGTGACGGGGCGCAGATATTGATTTTACGACGACGGAAACGACTTATGGACAGCGTCGAGCACTTTCTGGGCAAACTCAATGAGGTCGAAGAAGAGCTCCAGGGCTTCGAGCGGGGCATCGACGACCGGCGACAACGGCTTATGGAGGTCGTCGGTCGCATTGAGGAGGCGGTGTCCATCGATATCGACGACGACAAGTACGGACGGGATATTCGCCAGCGTGTCGATGAAATTGTCTCCCAGGTGCGCAAGGCGGCGAAGATCTGGCGCGATGAAATCGACGAGCAGGTCGAACAGACGGAGTTTATCTCCCAATTCGATCGCTCGGTCATTGTCATGGGCTTCGGTAAGGTCAATTGCGGAAAGAGCACCCTCGGCAATCTCATTGCCGGTCTGCCCTTTGAGGGCACGGAGTCGAATCCCTACGCCGACATGACCGCCGAGTTTTCGGTCCACGAGGTTTCGGAGGGAAGTGGGGAGATCGAGACTCGTGATCTGAGCGACGGGTTTCCGACGGATGGCATGGAGTGCACCGAAGAGATCCAGGAATTTACACTCGGCGGCCTGACCTGGGTCGATTCACCGGGCATCCACGCCATGACCGGAAGCAACGAGACGCTGGCCAAAAAGTACGTCGATGCCGCGGAACTGGTCGTTTATTTGACCTCTTCTGATAAGCCCGCACGGGCCAGTGATATCGAGGAGTTGAATGGACTCCTGGACGCCGGAAAGCCCAGTCTCATTGGAGTCACCAAATTCGATACCACCGAGCAATACGTCAATCAGGAGGTCATGGAGGTCGAGACTCGCCGCGTTCTCAAAAGCGAAGAGGCCCGCCGCGATCAGCGCTCCATGATCGAGGAGCATGTCGAGAAGGCCGGCGTCGACCAAATTCTCAAGGACCGAGACTACGCCTTTATATCCGCATTGCTGGCCGGGCAGGCCATCGAAGACGGCGACAACGAGAAGTTTCGCGAAAGCGGTGCCGCGACTTTTTTCGAGCAGCTCAGTGAGGTGCTCAGTCGCGATGCCGTGGAGCTCAAGAAGGAAAATCCGATGCGGAATTTCAACCGGCTCCTCACACAAATCTGGGGGATCAAGTCCAGCGATGACCGCCAGTATACGACGGCCAATCTCAAGGCCAAGCTCAACTCGAGTATCGACCAAATCGACGCCAAGCGGCATGAGCTGCGTGGGCTGGCCGA
>CAYUPT010000096.1:0-9976 GCA_964446725.1 uncultured Bradymonadales bacterium
TCGTCTCCTCCGTCACTCCCGAGGACCACCCGCGAGCGCGGATCGCCCCCGGACTGCTGACCGACCACCGCGACGTCGAACAGACCGTCGCCGCCCTTCGCAAGCTGGCGCCCTGATGGCCTCGACATCGCCATGACTGCCAAATTTTTACGCAAGAATCGTCGCCGAACCGTCGACAATAGTCCTGGAGGCCCCAGCAATGCCTCTGCCGGGAAATAATAACGATACCTCTAGCGGACGGTAAACGATCATGACGAACCAACCACACGACGCCCCAGGACTCCATTGCCAGAAGTCGCCGGCGCTCGAAGAACTTCTGGTCGCCGAACTCTCGGAGTCCAACCTGCGCTTTGGCCGACTCCATTTCTGGGAACCCGTCGATGCTCACGATCCGGACGAACTCTTCGAGACCATCGATGGCTCGATTACGGACTGGGTGACCTACCATCAGGTCCAACTGGTCTTTCATCGGACTCGCGGCGCCCTGCTGCTTCGCGACTGCGACCTCACGGATGCTCCTCCGATCGCGATCCGCGACCGCCTCCAACGAACTCACCACCACCTGGTGAGTCTGCAGCGAAAACTCCGGAGGCGCCTCGACGAACGACCCTACTGGCGCGGACGACCCATCGTCCTCGGCGTCGGCATCGCCGTCCATGGCCCCTTCTCGGAGGGATTGCTGCCCCGCGGAGTGCCCGCGGACTTACTCATTGAGACCTCTCCGCGCCCGAAACTCGAGGCCCGGCTCGAAGCGCTCTTTGACTTTTACAGCACACCGGCCACCCGACCGATCTCCGACTACGGCCCTCGATTGGTGTCGGCGCTTACCGAATCACCGACGTGGATCGGCAACGTCATCGACGAACTGTCTCTGCGGGCCATGTACGCACCGGCCACTTCCGATCCCGACTGCGCCGCCTGATACCGGCTGGCCAATTGGGTCCATCAATGACCGCGGCGCACCGTCACCTGCACCTGCCCGTCGGCGCCGCGGTCGACGCGCAACTCCCAGGGCCGACAACAGACCTCGCAGTCGCGGTACATCGCTCCCCGGGTGGTCGGATCGACCCAGATCTCGAATTGCTCAAAGCACCACGGGCACTGGACATCAACGGTCGTCTGCATCGAATTCTCCTAAATCGCCAACGGCGATCTCATCTCTGTCGGCACCGATCGACAACGCCCCGAGTCACCGAAATGTTTTCGGGATTGTTACAGGGATCAATATGCATAAACACGGTAGAATGCTATAGAAGTCAGGAGCCCTGCGACACCCTCCCGATTACGGATACTCACTGATGATGGATACGGCCCGCAGTGCACCAACTCCGACGATATCCGGCCTGAACCTCGAGCGCGTCGTCGGCCGGGGTCCATCGAGTATTATCTCCCGAGCCAGCCACGGGATGGAGACGGTGGCCGTCGAGGTCTCGGAATTGTCCGGCGAGGAGATCAGCCCGGAGCAGCGCCGTCAATTCCTTCGCCAGGGCTGTCTGACGGCATCGCTCGACCACCCGACGATTCCCGACGTATTTGAGGTGGACACCACCGAATCGGGCCGTCCCTACGTGGCCCGCGAATATATCGCCGGCCAGATTCTGGAAGAGAGCATCGTCGATTCTGCACTTTCAGCGCAAGCCTTGATCGAATTCGGCTACCGACTCGCCGACGGACTCCACGAAGTACACCGACGAGGACTACACCATCGCGACATCCATCCCGAGAATATCCTGGTCGACACCGACAATATTCCACACCTCGTCAACTTCGGCGTCGGCACACCGGGGGAGCGCCGATCCGTCGAGCGCTCGTCGTCGTCTCTGCCCTACGTCTCACCGCAGGAGGCCGACCATGACCAGAGCGGCGCCGACGCCCGCTCCGATCTGTACTCACTGGGCGGCGTCCTGTACTTCTGCGCCACCACCAAGCCCCCATTCGATCCCGACACAGCTCCCGACGAGAGACCGGCCGACGGTGCCCGCATCACCGAGCTTCTTGTGGAACAACGCCCCGACATCGACGACCAATTTGCGACACTGGTCGGCGAACTCCTCAGTGCCGATCCGGCGCAACGACCGCCATCTGCCGAGGCGGTCGTGCGCCGGCTTCTCCCCCTTGTCGACACTGACTCCACAGACGAAGTATCGCAACCGCCCGTCGTTCGCCGCGCCGAACTTCAACGACTACTGGCGATATGGAGCGATGCCACCGAAGGCCATCAGCTTCAATCGGTGGTCGTCGATGGACCGACGGGCAGTGGCAAATCCCATCTCGCCGACGCCGTCGCCCGCCGGGCCGATCGCGAAGGCGCCACCCATCTGTCGGTATCCCTGAGGGAGTTTGAACCCCACCCTTTTGCCGCCGTTCAACGACTCATTCAACCGCTGATCGACGACTTTGATAACTGCGACGAGTCGCGCAAACACCAGATCCGACGGGCTGTCGAAGGCGCTCTGGACAACCGAGCTGAACTGGTCACCCGGGCGATACCGTCGATTGCCCGACTCCTTTCCCGGCAACCTCCTACATCGATCACCGACGGCGCCGGCCACCGCTCCCGTCTTCTCTACGACGCCATCGCCTCCCTGCTTCGCCGACTGGCGTCGATCGGCCCCGGCATGGTCATCGTCATCGACAACTCACACTGGCTCGACGAGAGCACCCGGCGCATCATCGAACACCTGACCAATAGCGCCCCCGATGCCCCGATTCTTCTGGTCGCCATCAGCGACCGGACAATGCTGGAACACAACCGCCGCAGCGGCGAACTATCTACTGCGCTGTCACTGGACCACAACATTACCCTCGGCGAACTCGACGCCCCCGAGATTCGACGACTCGTCTGCGAGCGCCTCGGCGACACCTCCGTCGATGCCGCGCTCATCGATGGTGTCCGCCGGGCCAGCGATGGCAACGCCTACTTCATCGAGTCCTATCTGGGAGCCCTGCTCGACGCGGCCGCCATTCGCCCTCACTGGAATCAGTGGAGCCTCGATGACGAGGCGATGCAGCAACTCGAATTGCCGGCGACCATCCCGGAACTGATCGATGTTCACCTCAGCAGTCTGCGCGATACGACGCGGGAACTCCTGAGTTGGATTGCCCTCTTTGAATCCCCGCCCTCTCCCCAGGATCTGATCGACTGCAGCGGCATTGACGCCTCGGCCATCGACACCGCCGGCCGGGAAGCGATGACCGCCGGGCTGCTGGAAACCGAGCCCGACGGCCGCTGGAGAGTGGCCGACGACACCCTTCGAACTCGTCTCATCCAGTGCCTCGACAGCCGCCAACGGCGACGACGCCACCAGCGCATCGCCATCACCCTTGCCGAACGGGGCGATAGTAGCGAATTCATCTTCCCCATTGCGCGACACTTCGCCCGCGGCGAAACCGACCAGACCCCGGGGCGCGCCATCTCCGCCAATCACCGCGCCGGGACCGTCGCCCGCCGCCACTGTGCATTTGAACAGGCCCTGAGTTGTCTGACCGAAGCCGCTCGCATCGCCGAACAACAGGACATCGAACCGGAGCGACAACTCCACGCCGATATCGGCGAAGTCGCCGTCCGGACCGGACATCTCGACATTGCCCGACGCCACCTCGACGCCGCCATCCGGGCCACCGACGATCCCGTCGAACGCGCTCGACTGCGCACCTCCGTCATCGGGATGCACTCCACGGCCCTGAAGGTCGACCGGGCCAAAGAGGAGATTCGACGGGCCTTCGCGGACCTCGGTGAACCTGCGCCTCGACGCCGCCCCGTCGACATCGCTTCCACCCTGTCGAAATGGTCGCGCGCTGAATTGACGACGCGGTTCCCGGGCCTCAAATCCATCCTCCATCCCTCGCACGACGACGCCTCGCGCCGCCGACGCGAGGTTCTGATGGAATTATACTCCGTCTCCACGCGCGTCGCCTATCTCGATTTCGACGAGGCCCGTTTCGTCCAGTTGATGATGCGCCACCACGATCTGGCCGCCCAACTCGACGCCCCGGCCGAACTGGCAAAGACCCACATCTCGCTGGCCTTTGTGGCCGCCAATATCGGCTCCGACCGGTGGTACCAATTCCACCACCGCCAGGCTCGCGAGCAGGCCCGGCGGGCCTCGGACCGCAGTATCGACGGCGCCGTCGATGTCATCGAAGCCATGTCCCTGGAGCTGCGCGGTAATATCCGCGAGGCCTCCCAGATGATGGAGACCACAGTCGTCGACCACGGCCACTGGATCGACGCCTGGGAGTACACTTCGGGGACCCTGATTCTGGTCGGCAAGGCATGCCTTCGCGGTCAATTTCGCAAGGCCCTGGACATCGCCGAACAGGCGATCCGACAGTTGCGCACCCGCCAGGAACAATCGGATAGCCAGCAGGGCTTTTTATTTACCGCCATCGCCGCCATGGCATTGATGCCGATGTCCGTACTCGGCGAAACGGAAGACGCCGACGACTACCTGAAACTCTGCGATCAATATTTCGAAAATACCGACGAAAAACTCTATTACCACGCCGTCATCCACCACGCTTTGGTGGGCTACCATTTCGCAGAGGGCAACGACGACGCCGTCATCGACCACATGGAGAGTGTTTTCGAGTTGCCGATGTCGTTTCCCGATATCCCCTATTTTCTGCGCAGCTTTCTGGTCTGGCGAGCCTGGTTTTTGCTGCGGAGAGCCCGCCGACAGCGACGACGCGGCGACACCCCAGAACTCGATGAACTGCGGGTTGCCATCGACGAACTGCGCGCCGGCTCCCGCACCGCCATCTACGAGGCGTATTGCGAATTATTCAGCGCCGGCCTCGCCGACCTCGAGGACCGCCGCGGCGATATCGATGGTCACCTCAACGACGCCCGTCGACTCGCCGACGACATCGGGATGCCGATCATCCACTTCGAAATCGCCGTATTGCGCGCCCGCCTCCAGACTCGCCGCGGCGCCAACGACATTGCCCTCCAGTATGTGCGCCGGGCCCAGCGGCTGGCCGACGACTCCGGGTGGACCGAACCTCTGCGGCGGCTGCAGAGCGAATTCGAGGCCATCGCCGACCGTTCGTCGCCCGTCGACACCACCTCCTCCCCCGGTCGGGCCGTCGATGGCGGCACCGACCATCGGCTCCGCCTCGTCGACCGGGCCCGGCGTCGGCTCCAGACAACCGGCGATGACGAAGCCGCGCTCTCCGAGATGCTCCATGAATTTGCCGACGCCGTCGGCGCTTCTCGGGCCCTGCTATTTCGCTGCGAAGACGAGCATCTGGCCCTTGAGGAGACCTCCGCCGGTGCCATCGATTCGCCCGCCGATAGACCATCGGATTCCAGCCGCCCGGGAGACTGGGCTCGCGGCGTCATCGACCAGGTCTTTGCCACCGAACAGCCCCTCGTCGTAGCCACGCCGCGACAGGGACGTCGATGGGACGAACACGCCTTCGGCGACGGACTTCAATCGGCAGTCGCCATTCCAATCTCCACGGCCCAACGACTGTCGGGCATCCTCTATCTGGACAGCACCGAAGAACAACGCTTCGACAGCGGTGATGTCGAGCTTCTCCAGCTTCTGACACCGGCGCTCATTGCCATATGGCAGACACTTCGGGCTGACGCACTCCACGATGAGCTCGAGCGAACCGGCCAGCAGCGCACCACGCTTCTGGAACACGCCACTCGCGCCGTCGGCATTGGCCTGACCATTGTAACCCCTGATCAGGAACTCAAAACCGCCAGTCCCATCGTCTATACCCTGGCCCAGCCCTGGGGGTCACTTCCGCAGTGGTGGCGTCAAATCGAACCGCGCTGCCAGTGGGATCACACCAAAATGTGCTCTCAATGCGGGGAACTCGAATTTCTCGGCACCGCCATCGCCGATGTGACGACGCCCGACGGTACGCGCCATATCTTCGAACTCACCTCCACCGGTCACGGCCATGAATTGACCGACGCGCCGACGGACCACATGGTCCTCGTGCAGGATGCCACCGACCGCATCAGCGCCCAGGAGGAACTGGAAGCACTCAACGACGAACTCGTCGACGCCCGCGACGAGGCCATGGCCGCCAGCCGCGCCAAAAGCTCCTTTCTGGCCAATATGAGCCACGAGCTTCGCACCCCGCTAAATGCCATTATCGGCTACAGCGAAATGCTGCTCGAGGAGGCCGACGACAGCGACTCCCAGATGCTCCAGGACCTGCGACGGATCCAGGTCTCCGGAAAACACCTTCTGGAATTGGTCAGTGACATCCTCAATCTCTCCAAAATCGAGACCGGACGCCTCGATTTGGATGTCCGGCCGATCCAATTGCGAGCCCTCATCGATGATATCGCCGATACGGCCCTGCAACTGGTCTCTGATCGCGGCAATTCACTGGTCGTCGACGACGCGCCGCCCGTCGAGATCGTCAACGACGAAACGAAACTTCGCCAGGTGCTTTTGAATTTACTGGGCAATGCCGCCAAATTTACCGAAGGCGGGGAAATCCACCTCGGTATCGACCTCGAAGACGCCCCACAGGACTCCGACGCCGACCGATGGCTTCGATTCGATGTCTCCGACGACGGCATCGGGATGAGCGACGAGGAGCTGGAATCGCTATTCGAGGCATTCTACCAGGCCACGCCGGGTTCGGTCAGCCAACACGGGGGCACGGGACTGGGGCTGACCATCTCACAGCGCTTTTGCGAATTAATGGGTGGAACCATCGACGTCGACAGTACCAAAGGAGTGGGAACGACCTTCACCATTCAAATTCCGCAGTTCGTCGACGGCTGATCGCGCCCCACCCCAGCTGACGCCATCGCCTATCTGCCAATCGACGCCCCCCGCTTCTAAGAAGCTGTCAAAATAATGTCGGACCGAGTGAGGCCGAGAAGATTTTGCCGCAGTTTTCGATCGAAAGACGAGGCCTAGCAGCGCTAAGTCGAGGATTTTCGACGGGAACTGCGGTCTAAATCGGCCGGAAATCACGACGGGAGACTTTTTTGATAGCTTCTAAGGCCAGGTCCCGAATCCACCGCTTCGAAGGTCGCGATAGGCCTCCTCGATCTCCTGTGCACTATTCATCACAAAGGGGCCGCGGGCGACAATCGGCTCATCGTAGGGCGTGGCGTGACCGAGCAGCACCAGACTGTCGTCGGTGGCGCGCATTGAAATATGGTCGCCGTCGTCGTCGAATTCCACGAGATTCATGGCGTCTACGGACTCGCCGTTGACCTCCACCGCGCCCTGTACGACGTACAAAAAGATCCGCTTCGAGGCGTCGATCTCCGTCTCGAAGACTCCCTGTTTATCGAAGTCGATCCAGTACATCTCGACGTCGGTCAACGCCTCCATCGCCCCCTGTTGTCCGTTGACAGAGCCGGTGATGACCCGGGTCCGTGTCTTCCCGTCGTCGCTTTTGACAACCGGTATGTCGCCGTCTTGGAGGCCCACATAAGTCGGCTGCACCGACTTGTGCTCGCTCGGCAGGTTGACCCAGAGCTGCAAAATCTCGACGTCGCCGCCCTCTCGCTGAAAACGCTCGGACGACGTCTCCAGGTGTAACAGCCCCTCGCCGGCGACCATCCACTGGACGCCACCGGCCTCGATGATGCTCTCTTCTCCGGAGACATTGTCGCGATGAAGTACATCGCCGTCGACGATAAAGGTCACCGTCTGCATTCCCCGGTGCGGGTGGGGCTCGAAGGGTAACCCGTCGTTTCCGGGAGGATACTGCGTCGGGCCGTGATGGTTCAGAAAGATAAACGGGTCCATGTCCTGTTGGCTCAATTTCGACGTCGGCAGCGGTCGCACCGTCGGCAGATTGTCCATATCGGCGCGCTGTGCTCGATGGACCGTTCGAATAGTGCGCTGGTGTTGAGTTTCATTGCTCATGGCGGGGTCTCCCGGGGACGTCGTAATGATTTTGGATTCGGCATACCGGACCCAAAGCTGGGCGCACCGGTCGACATTTCAAGTATCAAGTGCCGGCGAGTCGTCGAGACGACCGATCGCCAGCGAGAATCGCTCAAAAACCACCGGCTCCTCGGCGACCAATCCGGCGGCGCGAAACCAGTCATGGGTCTCTTCGAGCGAGTAACTGTCGCCGTCGTCGGTACACAACAGCATCGTCAGGCCAAAGTACACGGCGCTGGGCGGCCAATTTTGAAATTCGTCGAGAAACATATCCTTGATGACGACCTGCCCCGACGGTGCCAGCGACTCCGCGATCCGACTCACCAATTGCGCATTTTGCCCGGCCGACAGTCCGTGAACGATATTGCTGGCAAATACCAGATCGTAGGGACCACCGAGATCGTCGCGAAAGAAGTCACCGGCGATATAGTCCAATGCGTCGCCGTGCATCTGTCGGGCCACCTTCACGGAGACCGGCAAGTCAAATAACGTCACATCGTGGCCGCAGGCGGCCAACTCCACCGCGTAGCGCCCATGCCCGCCTCCCAGGTCCAGCACCCGGGCGCCTTCGTCGAGCTCCCTATCGACCCAGCGCGCCGCCGCCTTCGCCGACCGCTCGCTTCGACGGTACAGCATCTCCTGGAATTGACGCGTCTCTTCGGCATCATCTCGATCTACGCCGATATCGGTCCCACTCTTGTCCCCCTCGTTATCGGGCATCGGTCCACCATCTTCGAGCAACTCGTCGAGTCGCCCCAGATTCTGTAAATACTCCAATCCTCCGCCCCGTCCCAGAACCTCATCGTCGTGCAGTTCGGCGGCCACCGGAGTCAACGCCCACTGCTCATCGCGATGCACCAGAAGACCGGCGTTTGCCAAGACTCGCGCCGTGATCCGCAGTGCTCGCTCGTCGCCCGACAACTCCTCGATTCTCATCGGCCCGGCGTCGGCCAACGTTTCGAATAACTCCTTTTCGGCCCAGGCGCCGATCACCGCCGCCAGCCGTGCCGTCAAGCGCAGCATCTGCAGATCTTCTTCGTTCCGAATCCTCTTCATTCCAGCTCCATACGGTCATTTCAATTGGCTCCGACCCTCGATCGATACCGCCGCAGCCCTGTTTCTGTCGAGTGAATCGATCTGAATTGCTTGTCAATCGATGATCGACGTCTACGTTTCGGCGCGCAAACGCAGTTCAGCGTTCACTGTATCCAATGAGGAGTAAGCCATGGAATTTGTCGACGTACAAGATACCGAGATCCCTGCACTGGGATTCGGCACCTGGATGATGAAGGGCAAGGACTGCCGAGATGGTGTGGAGCACGCGCTGTCACTGGGCTATCGTCATATCGATACCGCTCAGGCCTACGACAACGAAGAGCAGGTCGGTCGGGCCCTCAACAACAGCATCGTCGACCGCCACGATATCTTTTTGACCACCAAAGTCTGGCGCAGCAACTTCGCCTACGACGACGCCGGCCCCAGCATCGACGAAAGTCTTCAAAAGCTCGATACCGACTACGTCGATCTGCTGCTGATTCACTGGCCGGACGACGAAATTCCCGCCCAAGAAACCCTTCGCGCTCTCCGAGAAGCCCAGACCGCGGGCAAGGCCCGACACATCGGCGTCAGCAACTATACGCCCACCCAGGTACGCAACGCCCTGGAGCACGCCGACTTGCTCTGCAATCAGGTCGAGTACCACCCGTTTTTGGGCCAACAGGACCTTCTGGACCTGCTGCGCGACAATGACATGATGCTCACCGCGTACAGTCCCCTGGCTCGCGGCCGGGTACTCGACGACAACACCCTGACCGACATCGGCGATCAATACGGCAAATCACCGGCACAGGTCGCCCTTCGCTGGGCTGTTGAACAACCGAACGTCTGCGCCATCCCCAAGGCCTCCAGCCCCGAACACCGCGAGGCCAACCTCGACATCTTCGACTTCGAACTCAGCGACGAAGACATAGCGCGAATCGCCGAACTCGAACGAGGTCAGCGAATCCTCGATCCCGACTTCGCACCGGATTGGGAAAACGCCTGATCACAACATGCCCCGGGCTCCCTCGCTACCGCTTCCGTCACCCGGGGCTACG
>CAYUPT010000097.1:0-8155 GCA_964446725.1 uncultured Bradymonadales bacterium
ATTTTGCAACTACATCGAACTCGGTCTGGCGGCCGGCCACCAACAGTGGGATGAGGTGGACCGATTGCTTCGAGACGTCATCGATTGGAATACCTGCAGCCGAGACCTCGGCTGGATACTGCATTGGGCCGGCGACATCGCCTCGGCTCACGACCAGCCTCGATACGCCCGGCGGCTCCTCAAGAAAAGCCGCCAATTCTGGGACCGAATGGACTGCCCGGAAACCGTCGAAGAGATCGACGACAAACTCCAGCAACTCTAAGCTTGTTCATCCATCGCCCGGCGGCTGCCCCCACTGCTGGCGGATGCACAGACAGCCGACATAAAGACACAGCCCGGCGGCCATCAACATCAATCCCGCGCCGGCCTCCGTCGACGCCGTATCGACGCCACCAAATGCCGGTGTGGAACCGGCGACAAATACATTCACAGCGGCACCACTGGAAAGTTCCATCGTCCCCCCCTATCGTTGAGCTCTGCACCGGCGTTATACCGCCTTGCGGCGAAGTCAACACAACAGCCAAAGCTAAACGGCGACCGCCCAAAGACAATCGCCATCGGCGATAGCGCCCTTGCAATATTACCCGGTCATCGACTGTTCTCGTCGATGTCGCCAATGATCGAACGCCAGTTTCGCAGCCCCCGGACGCCATGAGCAATCCCTTCAAAGACCGACTCAAGCGACTCCACGACGCCCACCAGCGCGGTCGCGACACCGATAACGGACCCAGCGGAGTATATACCGGTGACGACGTAACGAGCGATACCGACGCCCCCCCGGAGCCGAGCGGGTACGGCTGGGAACGACTGGGAGCCGTCAAATCCATGGACTACAGCTACCCGCTGTGGGTCTCCGAAGAGCGCTGCGACGGTTCTCGTCAACACGGCGACTGGACACTCGACGACTGCTGCAAGATTTCACACCGTCGCATAACGGATCTGGTCGACGACGTCCCGGAGTCGGTGCGCCGGCGCAACCTGTTGTATATGGACACCGAGACCACGGGACTTGGCGACGACGCCCTGGTCTTTATGCTCGGTATTGGGTTTTGGGACGACGACAACCACTTCGTCGTTCAGCAATTTTTGCTCAACGAAGCGCAGCACGAACCGGCACTTTTGGAGGCCTTTAGCCGGCGGATCACCCACGATACGGTGCTGGTGACGTTTAACGGCGCGTCCTTCGATGTCCCGCTATTAAAGCGTCGATACGCAACCCATGATATCGCTCATCCCTTCGCGAAGCCGACGCATATGGACCTGCTTCCGATGGCCCGGCGCTGTTTTCCGGAACTGACGAGCTACAAATTGTCGAAACTGGAGCGCGAAGTTCTGGCATTTGAGCGGGTCGACGACGTCCCGGGCCGCGAGATCCCGCGGCGGTGGTGGAAATACGAGAAGTCCCACAACGCGGAATTGATGCGCGGAGTCCTGGAACACAACCGCCACGATGTGGTCTCGATGGAAGCCCTTGTGGCAGCGGCCATCGCCGATGAACCGCCACCGAAGCGCCAATCCGACGACGAGCCCCGATGGGGTTTTAGCCGTCTGGGATTCAAGAGTCTTCAGCCCAAAGAGGCCCCGAAACAGGTCCTGGCACCGACCGATGGCCCATCGCCGTCGACGGCCGCCGGTCCATCCAACGACGACGGCGCTACAAAGCAGGATGACAAGCCGTCGAAACCGCGCTCGAAGATCGCCGATCGACTATCGCGAAACTACCGGCTTCGCGGAAAATTCGCGGAGCGCGGCGGCGTCCACAGGGCCGACGATCAACCGCAGTCAGGCGACTCGTCGACGAATTCAACACGCGACAACACCCGAGATTCGTCGCCGGATGCCATCCCCACCTTTGATACCGACCCGAGTTCCCCGGCGCCGACACAGGCCGCCTCCGAGCGGGCCCGGCAACTAAAAAGCGCCGCCGGCCCGCTCATCGACCAGAAGATGTGGCGCGAGGCCTTTCCCCTGCTGTGCGAATTGGTGGCCCTGGTCCCCGACGACGACTGGGGACTGGAGCAACTGGCTGAATACTACCGCCAGGACGGCGATCGGAGATTGGCGGAGGCCATTGAATCCAGAAAATGATCGCACTGCGATGATAGGTTTGGCGCTGTGGCGTTGTCGGGTCCCATCAGATGTGCAACATTTGCATGGAATCGATGACCAGACGGCTCTGCAAGCAGGCGACCTGTCATGAATCAACCTCATACCGGCGGCCTCGTCGCCTTCCAGTCCGACCGCGTCGAAGAATTGGTGGATCGACTGGTCGCCGAAATGGCGCATCACGACGACAACACCATCGGGGATTGTGTCGACCGACCCTTCGTCGACCACCGCGTCGTCTTGCCGACGCGCAACCTGGAGACCTATCTCGACTTTGAGATCGCGGCTCGCCGCGGCGTCTCCTTCGGCATCGAATTTTTGACAATGGAGCGCTTCTTAAAGAGCCTCCTGCCGGAAGACGACGACGGCCAATCTCAAATCCGAGTTCTCGACCAGATGGCGATGACCCGTCTCGTCGTCTCGCTGCTCGACGACCCGGCGGTCCTTCAAAAGCCGGCACTTGCCGCGGTGCGCGACTTCATTGCCCCTACCGATGATGTCCGCCCGGAAATGATCGAGCGGCGCAAATTCCAGCTCGCCTTTCGCGTCGGTCGGCTCTTCGAGGAATACGGCTATGCCCGCCAGAATATGCTCCAACACTGGCGGCGCGGCGACTCCGGCCTTAAGCAGGACTACGACGAGTCGGCGACGGCGGCCCATCTCGAAATCGAGACCTGGCAGATGGCGCTGTGGACCGAGCTCTTCGGTCCCGACGGCAAGGCCCGCCAGACCGACGGCGGCGAGCGGCCCTGGATGTCGCTTCCGGAAGCGGTCTTCGAGTACGCACAGGGCGACGACCCGGGCTTAGATTGGCCGGAGTCGGTACACATCTTCGGCCACTCCTATTTGCCGCGATTTTTCCGAGACATCTTATCGACGAGAACTCGCGTCGCCGACCACCGCATCGCGCTATACGTCCTCAACCCCTCCCAGCAGTACTGGAGTCACGGCATTGCCGGCGACCGCGATGAAGATCCGGTCTTTGAGCTTCTGACTGACGACAGCCTGCTGTCGGGCGACGAGTACCCACTTGCGCTGGAGGTCTGGGGCCGCGCCGGCCGCGACTACCAGCGGATGATCGACGACATCGCCTACGACCGCGTCGACGTCAGCCCCCCGACATCCCGGCCCGCCCACACGCTGTTGCAGCACTTCCAGCGACTGATTCGTCGCATGGAGACCGCCGCCGGGGTCTTCGTCGAAAACGAAGTACCGACCGACGAAAAGAGCCTCAATTTCTGGTCCTGCGCCAGCATTCAGCGAGAATGCGAGGCCGTGGCCAGCGAGATCTGGGAGCTGGTGACGACCCACGAAGACCTTCGCTTCAACGACATCGCCGTCGTCGTCCAGCCCGGCGAGCGCACGCTGTATCAGACCCATCTGGAGTCGGCCTTCGAGCAGACCGGTGGAATTCCCTCCAATGTTATCGACGTCGAGGGCGCCGATACCAGTCCGATGCTCGAGGCCGCCGAGCTGTTGTTGTCGCTTCCGCTCGGCAAGTTTCGACGCCGCGAATTGCTGGCGCTTCTGGTCCATCCCTGCCTGGTGGCCAACTACCCGGAGGCCGACAGTGACGCCTGGATGCAGTGGTGCGACGACGTCAATATCTTTCAGGGCGCCGCCGGCGACGATCTGGACGGCACCTACCTCGACGAGGACCGCTTTACCTGGGAGCAGGGCATGCGCAGGCTGGTGCTCGGCGCCTTTATGAGCCAGCCCGAGACCGACCGCCCGACGCCGATGGAACTCGATGGCAATCGCTATCTTCCCTACGAGACCAACCACGGCGACGCCGACACTATCGCCCTGCTGTCGATGATCGTCGACGAATTGATCACCGACGCCCGCAGCGCCGGCGCCGACAAACGCCCGCTGGCGGCCTGGATGGAGTACTTCGCCGATCAGATCTCGCACTACCTCGAGCCTCGGGATCGACAGCAGCGGCGCACCCGAATGCGCTTTCTGGGCCGGCTCGGACAGATCGCCGAATCCGATACGTGTCCCGGCGAAGAAATCGGCTATCAGACGGCCTTCGAATTTGCCATGTCGGCGATGGAGGATATCGACGAGAGTCGCGGTCAGTATCTGGCCGACGGCGTCGTCGTCTCCGCCTTTCGGCCCATGCGCCCCATTCCCTTTGAAGTGGTCTTCGTCACCGGACTGGGCGAGGGGAAGTTTCCGGCCCCGGACCCACCGGATATGCTCGACTTGCGCCGCGTCAAATCGGAGCCCCACGACGTCAATCCGCGCTACCAGGATCAGTACATGTTTCTGGAGACGCTGATTTCGACGCGCTCGAGGCTGTATCTATCGTGGATCGGCCGCCACGCCATCACTGGCGATCCCATCGAGCCGGCGTCGGCGGTCCATCAGCTCCGCGAGATGATTCTGGCGATGGCCCCGGCCGGAGGCGACGACGCAGAGGCCATCCGCGCCGAACTCGAAGAGCGCGTCGAATTTACCTCCCATCCGCTTCGGCGCTACGACGACCGCTACTTTCCGCAATATTGCGACGACGACCGCCCACCGAAGACCATCGATGCCCGCGGGCCGGACGCCATTCCCCCGGCGCCCGACGAGGAACGCAGCGATGGCGACGAGGTCCCGGAACGGCTGTGGCCGAACCACCACCGAGAGGCCCGTCGAGAGGCCCAGACCCGGTCGGTTCGCCGACGACTGGACGCCGCCCTTCCCAGAGGCTACCGGCCTTCGCTTCAGGAACTTCGACGGTCCCTCGAAGACGGCGTATTCGCCTCGATCGCCGACCTCGTCGACTGGCTTGAGCCCCCGGAAAAAAGCCGCGATACCGACGCCGACACCCTGGTCTTGCAGCTGTCACACCTTCGCAAATTCCTGCAATGCCCGCTTCAGGGCTCGGCGAAGGTCTTGCTCGGTATCTACTCCGAAGAGGCCGACGACGTCCTCGATGCCGACCACGAGCCCTTCGAAGCCGAGTTTTTGACGCGGCTGGCCATTGTGCGCCAGGCCCTTGAGGAGGCCCTTGTCGACGGCGATCTTTCGGACGAGCACCTACGGGAGGTCTTCGACAAGCGGGCCCGCACGGCGGCGCTGTCCGGGACATTGCCGGCCGGCGTCTTCTTTGAGGCCGAACGCGACAAATCGATCCAGCTGTTGCGCAGCTATGCCAAAGCGGTGGCCGGCGACGAAACCGAACGGCTTCGCCGCATTCGCTTCGGCGGCGCTCACCGGCGACGCGACGTCGACGAAGTCCACGATCCGCTGACCATCGATGTCGAACTCGACGAGCGCACACTGCACGTCGAACTCCACGGCACGGTCCAATTGCTCGACGGCGCTCGCCGCCGCTCACTGGTCGTCGCCGCCGGGCGAAACGCCAAGTCCAAGCATTTCGTCAAGGGCGGACTGGCCCAGATCGCACTGCGCGCCGCCGACATCGATACCGACGCCACCACCACGGTGGTCACCAACCGTGGCAAAGCTCGGGATGCCGGCGTCGACATCGGCACCGCCGGCGAGGCCCGGGGCTACCTTCAGACACTCCTCCAGGACCTGCTGGGCGGCGTCCACGACTACTTTTTGCCCGTCGAATTCGCCGCCGAAATCGCCGGCGACGACAACTTCGATCATATCGAGCATCAAGCGACTCAAACAAAGCAGCCAGGCTATGGAGGCGAGCCGCCGCAGGTGTCGTCAATCTACGGACCGGTCCGGCGCTGGCACGACGCTGACCCGCCGCCACTGGAGGTCGCTCGGGATATGATACGGCGTCGATACGCCCCGTTCGCCGAACTCTTCGAGTAGCCCCCGACCCCGACCTACTCCGACGTCCTTATCCAGCCAGATTTCAGGTGATGGATTTATGATTGCATACGAAAAACCGACCGCCCTCCGGGATCTGAGCACCGACAACCACGGCATCATCGCCGCCTCGGCGGGCACCGGAAAGACCTATACCCTCCAGCATCTTGTCATCGAGATCTTGCTGGCCGATGACGAGGTGCGCCTCGACGAGATCTTGCTCGTTACCTTCACCGTGGCCGCCACCTCCGATCTGAAGGCAAAGATCCGCCAGACCCTCGAGGAGTTGGTCGAGGCCTGGGATGTGGCTCGAAGTCGCGGACTCGACGAGGCGCGCCTCGTCGACGGACAAGTGGTGGAAGACGTCGGCGATGTCGACGAGGAGTCGCACTGGATTATCGACTTCGAGGGCGTCGACCGACTTCGCCACGCGCTTCGAAATTTCGACCGGGCCTCCATCTACACCATCCACGGGTTTTGCCAGCGCATCCTCGTGGAGCACGCCTTTGCCAACCGCCGACTCTTCGAGCAGGAGCACGTCTCCGAAGAAGACGTACTGGCCACGGCCTTCGCCGAGATGTTGCGCGAGGATATCCGCCCCGGAACCGAGGCCGAACAATGGCTGACGGCGTACCTGGGCGCCGGCAATCGCATCGAAAACCTCCGCGACGTCCTCGCCAATTACGTCCAGGCCCGAGGCGACTATCGCCCCGTAGAATCCGTCGACCTCGACGCCTTCGAGCGCTTTGTCGACCGCCTCATTCCATTTCTCAACGACGTCGACCCCGACGCCTGGAAAAAAGACAACAAGCCCATCGCCCAGGATACCGACGGCACCGACGCCTGGGCGTCGAAAGGCGTGGGAAGCCGCATCGAAATATTGAAAGAAGACTTTTTGCCGCGCTTCGAGCCCGACAATCCGGCGGCCAATCTCTTCGCCTTCAACCAGGCGCTCTCCGGCAAATTCGAGTACTTCCAAAAAGAAAAGACCGAGATCTTGTTGGCTCAACTCGGCAATGAAGGCCAGTTGCTGTCGCAGATTTCGGACTTCGATCACAACTGCAATCTCTTAGTCGTCGCCCAACTCGGGGCATTGCTCGACGAGCGCATGGAGACCGTCAAATCGACGGAGGGCTACTTTACCTTCGCCGATATGGTCCGCGTCGTCCGCAATACTCTCGTCGACGAGGGCGAGGAAGGCCATCTCCTCCACAATATCCGCTCTCAATACGCCTACGGATTGATCGACGAATTCCAGGACACCGACCGAGAGCAGTGGGATATCTTCTCGAAGGTCTTTGTCGAGAGCCCGGAAGAAAAGCGCCACTTTCTGTATCTTATCGGCGACCCCAAGCAGGCGATCTACGGCTTTCGCGGCGGCGACGTCTACACCTACCTGGAGGCCTGCGAGCAACTGGCGGAGCTGGGCGCCGACCAGACGGCGCTGACCCACAACTACCGGTCGACACCGGCGGTCCTCGACGGCTGCAACGCCATCTTCGACAGCCGCGTCGACCGCCCGGTTCAGTTGGGCGACGGCATCAATTACGAAGAGCGCGGCGTGCGCGCCGGAAAACCGTGGCTTCAGCTTCGAGGCGGCGACGAACCCATCGACGCCGGAATCACCGCGCTGGAGCTGACGACCGATCGCGAAGACCCGAGTACCGACGATATCCGCGCCGGCCTGGTCGCCTGCTATGCCGACGAAATCCGCGAGATCGTCGACGGCGCCCAAGAACTGGAGTACCGCGCCGAAGATGGCGACGGCGACTGCTGGCACACGGTCAGCGCCGAGGATATCTACGTGTTGTGTCGCCGACGAGCCGACCTCCACACCATGGCCGACGCGCTTCGCGACCGCGGCGTCCCCTTTGCGTTTATGAAGATGCCGGGCCTCTTCGACACCGCAGAGGCCGAAGACGTCTACGACTTACTTTTGGCCCTCGACGACCCCTACGACCGCTCCCGGCGAGCCCGGGCCTGGATGACGCCGTTTTTCGACCTCAGCGTCGGCGATATCGCCGCGCTCTCCGAGATCGGTGAAAGCCACGAGCTCTTTGAGCGACTGCTCCGGTGGAGCCGGCTGTCGAAATCGAGCCAATTTACCTCGCTATTTAACAGCATCCTCGAACAGAGCGGGCTGATTCGCCGCCGACTTCTGCTCGAGCGCGGCGAGCGGGAGCTGACGAATTATCTGCATATCTTTGAGATCCTCAGCGGTGAGGCGGCGCGCCGCGGCCAGACCGTCGCCGACCTCGCCCGCCGGCTC
>CAYUPT010000097.1:8165-9966 GCA_964446725.1 uncultured Bradymonadales bacterium
ATTTATCGACGGCCGCGCCGCCCCGGAGGGCGAAGACGTCGACCAGCAGCGCCTGGAGACCGAAGAGGCGGCCGTCCAGCTCATGACCATCCACGGCAGCAAGGGGCTGGAGCGAGGACTGGTCTTTGTGGTCCCCAAATTTGGTTCCGTCACCGGTTCGAACCCACCGTATCGCTTCCACGAGTCACAACAGGGCGACCAGGTCCGCGTGGAGTGGCACGCCAGCACCAGCGATATGCCGCCGGAACAAAAGGAACAATTCGTCGCCGAGGCCACCGCCGAAGAGCTTCGCCTCGCCTACGTGGCGGTGACCCGCGCCGAATTGATGGCCTATGTTCCCTATGGCCCAGAGGGCTCGCTGCTTCGCACCCATCGATACACCAAAAAAGACCCGTTTATCCAGATCGCGCAGCGCATCGAGGACATCGAAGACCTCGACGAGAAGACGCCGTTTATCGACGTCCGCTCCGCCAGCATTGACGGCACCGTCGAAGTGCCCTCGGCACAGGACGTTCAGTCCTCACTGCAGGACATCGGCGCCCTCGATGAACACATCGCCGACATCGACGTCGAACGGGACCGACAACAGCAGCGCGATCTTCGCGAGCAACTACTTCTTCGCCGCTGGGAAGTAACGTCCTTTAGCAAATTAAAAAAGCGCGTTCGCACAGCACGCCCGGAGGACGAAAAAAGCGACGCCGAAGACCCCACCGGGGTGCTTCCCGGCGGAATGGCCACCGGTAATTTCATCCACCTGGTGTTGGAGGAATTGGACTACGGCATCGTCGACGACTACAGCCTCGACGAGTGGCTCGACGACGATGAGTTGCGCGAATTTTTCGCCTCCCGAGCCCGCTGTTTCGGCCCGTTTTCCGACGAGGCCATCACGGAATCGATGGAGCTGGTCTACGATACGCTCCGGGCGCCTGTGACCTTCGGTGACGGAACCGAAATCGACGGCCTGCGCCGACTCGACGAACAGCGCGTGCGACGAGAACTGGAGTTTCTCTTTCCGGCGCCGGAACAACAGGACGGCCGCTGGCAGCGCGCGTTTCGCTCCGGCGCCGACATCGAGGGCGGCTTCGCCACGGGCATCGTCGACCTGCTCTTTGAGCACGGCGGCCAATTGTACTTCGCGGACTGGAAAAGCGACCGCGCCCATCCCTTCGACGACGACGCCCTGGAGACCATCATCGAGCAGCGATATTCCACCCAGGCCATTCTGTACAGCCTGGCGGCCTGTCGCATCCTGCGCATCGGAACGCAGCAGGAGTATCGAGACCACTTCGGAGGCTTTTTCTACTTCTTTGTCCGCGGCATGACGCCCGACGACCCGGGCCGCGGTATTTACTCCGGGAAAGTGGACTGGCCTACGCTCGTCGAATTTGAACAGACGCTGCCCGATGTCATCCGCAACGCCAAGACCAAGACCGCCATGCAGGGGTGAAATATTTTTCACTGGCAACGCAATCGGCCACTCGCGATACTAACATCCAAGCTGATAATCGGACCCAATTGTTGCCCTGTTTCAGAGGATCCCTGAATGCGATATTTTCGGCTCTCCATCACCGCCGTCGCCTGTCTGACCCTGTTCGCTGTCGCCTGCACCGACAGCGAGACCCACTGGGGCGACAACGACAATCAGCAGCAAAACCAGGCCGCCAACGGCAATGACGACGACCACAACGACCTCGACAATAGTGACAACGATACCAACGGCGGCGATTCAGAGGGATTGCACGGCCCGCCGTCGATGACGTTTGATGATACCGATATCGGCGACGAGCGCACCGAATCGATG
>CAYUPT010000098.1:0-9937 GCA_964446725.1 uncultured Bradymonadales bacterium
CGGCCGCTTTTATCGCGGCGACCGGTTCCTCGTCGAGGGACGACAGGTTATAGAGGCGACGGGGCCTTGCGTCAAGGACCAATTATCAGGTCCGGGACCACCGGGCATCCGTGAGGCACCTGCCGATTATTCGGCATGGGCTCGATGCCTCCTCTCCTGTCCGAACCCCAAGGTAGGCACAGCGGTGGGCCGGTCAATAAAAAAAAAGACAACAAGCGCGGTCGACTCCGGCATTGGAGGCGATCGCCGGGCGATAATTTGGAGGATCGGGTAGCCATCGCCGACAGATAGGCTACGATATCATCGCAAGATCGTGCGAGGATGAGCCCATAGATAGGTGGCTGGAGACTAAAGGACGTGGGATATGCGGATCATTGCAGGTTCGGCAAAGGGGCATCAGTTGAGCACTTTTGAGGGCGATCGGATTCGTCCGACCTCCGATCGGGTCCGGGAATCACTGTTCTCGATGCTTGGCAATATCGAAGGGGCGACAATCGTCGATGGATTCGCCGGATCCGGGGCACTGGGGCTGGAGGCACTGAGCCGGGGGGCAACGACGGGTTATTTCTTCGATGACAGTCGACAGGCCATCGAGACGGTCTCCGACAATGCGCAGCGCACCGGTCTGACAGAGCGAAGCCGCATTCATCAATGCACCTTTGAGCGCGGACTCCAGGAGATCGTGGAGGGAACTCCGGATCTGTGGTTTGTCGATCCTCCCTACCACTCCGGGCTGGCCCGTCGGGCCCTGGTGGCGATGAGCAAGGCGACGTCAGTGGTAACCGCCGGAGCGCTGGTGGTCTGGGAGTCGGATCGACGAGAGGAGCTGTTTGAGGTCGACCACTTCGAGATGACGCGCCAGCGAGTATACGGGCGAACACGACTGGTATTTTTGCGGCGAAGCGACGAGTAAGACGGATGTCGGCGCTCCAACACGAGGTCGCTTCCGGTGCTAAGTGCACGCGCGCACGAGAACGACCGTATACAATCGACGCTGCATTCTATTTTAGATCGACGCTTTATTTGGGACCCCACAGAGCCTCCAGAACAGCGCCGCCGGTGATGTAACGCGACGTGGAGACATTGCCGATCGGCACCAAATATTTTACTCCTATTATACATGGCCTGTCGGGCACCGCTGTGCAGCGGTGGCACCGATTTCGATACTGATATGCTCCGATCGGAGTTGACGTCTCACGCAGTACAATCCACGAAGGTAGTTATGAGCGGTACAGCGATCTATCCGGGAAGTTTTGATCCCCTGACGTACGGGCATATCAGCATTATCGAACGGGGCCTCCGGGTATTCGACAACATCGTCGTCGGCATCGCCATTAACGTCCGAAAGGAACCGTTATTTTCGGTGGAAGAACGGGTGGATATGATCCACCGGTCATTTCCGGGGGAAGCTCGACTGGAGGTCGACAGTTTCGAGGGACTCCTCATCCATTACGTCCAACAGCAGGACTGCAATATCATTCTCCGCGGACTGCGGGCGGTCAGTGATTTTGAGTACGAGTTGCAGATGGCGAATATGAACCGCAAACTGGATGATGAAATCGAAACGATGTTTATGATGACCGAGGAATCCCACTTTTACGTCAGCTCGGGGCTGGTCAAAGAAGTGGCCGGATTTGGTGGCAGCGTCAGCGACCAGGTCCCGGATCATGTAGAAGCGGCGCTGGCCGACAAATTTCCAGACCACAACGAATAATTGAATTCGGCGGCGATATTGATGGATACCTCTGTGTCGCCCCATCTTTTTTCCAATCGAGGGTCCTGTCGTGACAACACTAAGCAAGCGAATCGAACGCGTAGAACCATCGCCGACTCTTGCCGTCAGCGCCCGTGCAAAGGCGATGCAAGAAGAGGGGATCGACGTCGTCAGTTTTGGAGCCGGTGAACCGGATTTCGATACGCCAGAACCGATTCGCGAAGCGGCCAAATCGGCCATTGATGCGGGCAAGACCCGCTATACTCCGACTCCGGGACTACCCAAATTACGGGCCGCCATCGCCGACGACTACCAACGACGAGGCCGAACTGTGGAGGCCGACGAGGTCGTGGTTACCGTCGGTGGCAAACAGGCGCTGTACAATGCCACGCAGGTCCTATTTGAAGAGGGCGATAAAGTCCTGGTGCCGGCGCCGTACTGGGTGAGTTACCCGGCCCAACTCCATCTGTGTGGAGCGACCCCGGTGGCCGTCGAGACCTCCGTCGACGGCGGCTATCGCCTCGATCCGAAGACCCTTCGCCAACGACTCGAGAATACGCCGGAGGCCCGGGGTCTGATCCTGTGTTCGCCGTCCAATCCGACGGGGGCGACCTATACCACCGGTGAACTGGAAGCACTGGCCGAAGTGCTGATGGACTACCCGCAGGTCACGGTCTTTTTCGACGCCATCTACGACCGGCTGTACTACGAGGGCGATATCGCCCCCGATCTTTTGGCCACCGCGCCCCAGCTCGAAGATCGGGTCATTACCTTCAACGGATTTAGCAAGACGTTTGCCATGACCGGCTGGCGACTGGGCTATGCCATCGGCCCCACGGAAGTCATCGACGCCATGGGCACGCTCCAGAGTCAATCGACGTCCAATGCCACCAGCTTTGCCCAGTACGGAGCCATCGAGGCGCTGCAACTGGACGACGCGGTCATCGAATCGCGTCGCGATGCCTTTGAGCGCAGACGGGACCTGATTGTCTCCGGACTGGACGCCATCGACGGCGTCGATTGTCCGTCTCCGTCCGGGGCATTTTACGTCTTTCCGGACTTTTCGGCCTATACCGAGGGCATCTCGACGCCCTTCGATGACGATATGGCGCTGACCGAATACCTCCTAGAACAAGCTCAGGTCGCCGTCGTCCCCGGCTCGGCATTTGGGGCCCCCGGCGGTCTGCGACTGTCGTACGCCATGGATTCCGAGACCATCCAAAAGGGCGTCGACCGCATCACATCGGCCATCGACGACGTATAACCCTCCTGCGGTGTGGTGAAGATCACAGAACCTCGACAGACCAAAGCCCGGCGACCTCAACGGCCGCCGGGCTCTGTATTATCGACAATCATGCCCCTTATTCAGTCATCGGGGTTTTGTTCCTGGTTGTCCTCTTCGCCACCGTCGCCGTTGTCGTCTCCGTCGCCGCTGTCGTTGTTATCACCGTTGCCGTCGTCCTGGTTTTCCGGCGGCGGATTGCCCTCGCCGCAGTCCTCGTAGACCGATTCGTGGGCACCGCGCTCACTGTCACAGGCGTAGGGTCCGCTGCAGGCGAACTCGTTGGGCGGGTAAAATGTCTCGCACTGTGGATCTTCGAGTTCGGTATTGCAGGTGTATTGGAGTTCCGTGCCGTAGACATCCTGGCCGCTGTCGGGGCAATCGGCATCGGTCTCGCAGCTCATATCGTCGATATTGCCATCGCAGTTGGTGTCTTGCCCGTCGCACTGCTCGGGGATATCGAGCGGTTCGTCCAGAGGATAGTCGTCGCCCAACTCCTCCGGATCGCACTCGTCGATGGTCTCACCGTTATTTTGGTTGTCATTGTCGTCGTCATCGTCGGGCACATCACAGTGACCGGCCTGCTGATTGCACACATAGGGATCAACGCAATCCTCGTCGGTTTCACAGGAAAAGACCGTGGGATCGTCGCCGACATCAAAGTCAACGGTACAACCCGACCAGAGTCCGACGGCAAAGGCGACGCCGAAGACGGCGACGAATATGGAGATGGTATGTCGTTTCATCGATCGACCTTGTGGCAGGATGTATCGAACGAACAGCCGCAGCCCCCGGTGGAGCGACTGGTTTAGAAGTTGAATGTGGCTCCGACGCCGACCTGTTCGCCTCCGAACTGTGGCGACCACTCCACGGCACCATACCAGGGGGTTTGACCGGACGAAGCGGTGGCATCATCACCGGAGCCGAGGATAAAGAGGGCCAGACTTGTGGCGGCGAGTCCGGCGGATAGTCCGTAGAAGACATTGGCCGTCAACGCTGCATTTTCCATACTTCGCTGCCGGGATCGGGCCTCGGTCTGGGTCAGGTCGCTGTAGTTGCCGTCATCGTCGCGAGCGGCCTCCAGATCGGACTGCTGACCGCTGACCTGCATCCCAAATAAGATGCCCGTTCCCAGCGATGCCACAGCGGCGCCGGCCGTCGAATAGGCGAGTACACTCTGGACATTGACATCGCGATCGTCGACGTACATATCGCCGTCGACATCGCGCCGAATCCCAAAAATATCGTCGACTCCCGGCGGAATGGCCTCGATGACATCGTCGATCGACGACAGCCCGGAATTGGAGTGATAGGCCACAAAGAGGCGGTCGTCGACGTCGAAATAGTCGATATCGAGTCGATAACTTCCACCGTCGTCCTCGACGCGGGCCTGGAGGATGCGATCGACGGCCGCCGCATCACCGACACTGGCCAGACAGATCGACTCTCGACTGCAGTAGTCGGGACCGCGCTCTTCGAGAGACCTCAATAGATCGGTATCGCCATAGGTCGAAATTTCGGGGATATTATCGGCGGCATCGCGCAACGCGTCCTGGAGCCGATCGCGCTCTTCGGCGGTGATATCATCGCCGGGCACAGCGACGACGCCGACATCGACGGACTCGTCGATTTCGGCCTCCGGATCGAAGTCCTCATCGTCGAGGTCATCGGGGGCAAAGGTCATCTCATCTTCGACCTCTTCGGGCTCGAATGTCATCTCATCATCGTCAAAAGCGAAGGCCGTCGTCGCCGGAAATACCAGAATAGACGCCAGCAGCCAGACCAGGACGCGATTCGAATTCATGGAGCAGTCTCCAGTGTTGCTCGACATAGAGGTCACGAGGGCCTCGAAGCGTTCGCTGAAATTATTATCGCCCCGGTAGTCACCGTACCAAAGTCCGGTGTCTGCGGTTCGAAATCCAACCTCGGGCAAGGACCTGCAGGCCCCGACCACAGTGTTGGAATTACCATACGGCGCCAACGGGCGCAACAAATTCGGCGTGTTGCCCGCATCGAACCGGGGGGGCGGACGTCGCCACCTACAGCTGTTCGGGCGCGGTTGTGGTACTGGGTGCGAAACACTATAAATCACCATCGAAGAGTCGGCGATTTGCGCCACCGACCGATCCCGGCATCCACGCCCAAATCCCGCTTCATAGGCTGTGATGATGGTCACTGCCAGCCTGTTCAACCTGCCCGCCAACGGAGGCATCGAAGGCCGCCCGCCGGGGTGGTGTATCGCGCCCTATTCGCACTTTCTCGACGAGGTTACGCTTTGACGCCGGATCCGCCACCGGACGACGACATCGGCTCCAAGAGCACCGACGAACAGGACCGTCGCTCGCCGGCCTACGAAGAAATGCTGCCCGAGGGGTTGCCCGTCCTGGAAGAGGAATTGACCGACGGCGACGATCAATCGGAGTCCGACGTCGATGAGAGCCGATTCGATGAACTGGCCGCCCAACTCTCCGAACGCCCTCTGGCATCGGCGATGGTCGACCGGCTCGGACGGCTGTTTCGCTTCGTGGCCAACCTCTTATTTGCCCACGTTCTCTTTGAGCGGCGCTCCGTCGACGATATTGCCGATGCCGACGACCGCGGCACCGTCGTCTACACCATGCAGTCCAGAAGCCGCCTGGACTATCTGTACTTCAACTACGCTTTTCTGGAGCACGACCTTCCGCTGGCCCGATTTGCCAACGGCGTAAGCCTGCGTCCACTGCGGCGGATGTGGTCGTCGATTCGGCGCTTTTTTAAGCGCCAGGCGCCGTCGCGCGAAGATCAGATGGAGGCGTTGGTCGGCGACGGTGAATCGGCATTCTTGTTTCTGGAGCGGCCCCGACAGGATACCGAAGAGGCTCTCGAATACAGCCAGTCCTATCTGTACCGACTCATCAGACTTCAGCGCCGTCAATCCAAGCCGATCTACGTGACGCCCCTGCTGCTGGTGTGGGAAAAACGCCCGGAACCCCAACGGGCGAGCTTTCTCGATGACATCTTCGGCACCGTCCAATCCCCCGGGTTTTTCCGAAAATTAGTCCACTATGTCCAGACCTTCTGGCAGAGTTTTTTGCGCTTCGGCCAGCCCGTCGTCCAGGTCTCGAGCGCCATCAACTTAAAGGATTTTCTGCGCGAGTACCCCAGCGCCGACAGCTCTGATGCCTCGGAATTGTTGCGGTCGCGACTCGAGGATTTTATCGAGCGGGAGCGACGAGTCATCCTCGGCCCGACGGCGGTCTCCAAGGACTCGATCCAAAAAGAGGTCCTGAACCGCCCGGAACTCGTCGACACCATCCAACGACTGGCCCAAGAACAGGATGTCGACGAACAGCAGCTCCGCGACCGCGCCCGCGACCAGCTCGACGAGATCGCCGCCGAACCGAGCCTGCTGACGATGAAATTCTTCAGCTCGATTCTGAGCTTTGTGTGGTATCGGATCTACGACGGATTCGAGATCGACGAACAGGGCTTAGAAGTCGTCCGGGAGGCGGCTCGAGACAGCTCCATTGTGCTGGTGCCGAGCCACAAAAGCCACATCGACTACCTGGTGTTGAGCTACGTCTTTTATCACTACGGCATGATGACGCCTCATATTGCCGCCGGGGCCAATCTGTCGTTCTGGCCGCTGGGACCGCTATTTCGGCGGGCCGGTGCCTTTTTTATCCGCCGCTCCTTTCGCGGCGAAGACCTGTATCCGGTGGTCTTTCGCGAATACCTGATTCGATTGATGGAGCGCAGCTACCCGGTCGAATTTTTCATCGAGGGGACCCGAAGCCGCACCGGCAAACTCATCAAGCCCAAATACGGCATGCTCGACATGATCGTCCGGGCCTTTGCCGCCGGACGCCTGGACTCCGTCAAAATCGTGCCCATCTCGGTGGGCTACGAAAAGATCATCGAGGAGGGCTCGTTTCGCCGCGAATTGCTCGGCGAAGAAAAAGAGAGCGAATCGATCACCGACCTGCTCAAGACACCCCGCTTTCTGACCAGCAAGAAGGGCCGGCTGTACGTCGAATTCGACGATCCCATCGACCTCGACGACTACTTCGATCGCTACGACATCGATCGACTGGAACCCGACGACGAAAACCTCGATCCGCTGACCGTTCGCTTGGCCCATCGCATCATCTACGACATCAATCAGATCACCACCGTCTCGCCGACGGCCCTGGCGGCGACGGTGCTGCTCAATAACCCGACGCGCGGCCTGGAGCGGAGCCAATTTCTGCTCGAGATCGGCTTTCTGATTCACTTCCTGACCCAGCCGGGGCGCAAAATTCGACTCTCCGGCGCCCTCCGCGAAGCGCTGGCCGCCCATCGCTCCACCATCGACGCCACACGACCCGACGAGCAGCCGACGCCGAAGGTGTCACTCCATCAGCGAAACGCCTCAACAACGCCCGACTCAGACTCCATCGAGTCCGCCATGGGCGATGCGGTAAGCGACGTCATCGACCGCGCCCTGGCGATCTTCGATAAAGAAGAGCAGATCATCATCCGCCGCGAAGACGACCAGCGCTTCTACGGTCTCGACGACGACCACCGCCTGGAGCTGGCGTACTACCGCAACACCATGATCCAGCACTTCGTGCCCGAGGGCCTGTTGGCGACGGCCATCCTCCGCTTTGACGGACCCGATATTGCGCTCGACGAATTGATGGAGGAGACCCGCTTTTTGAGTCGACTCTTCAAATACGAGTGGATCTACGAAGAGCGCGCCGAATTCGAAAACGTCTTTATGCGCACCCTCCAGTACTTCGCCTCCTCACAGTGGATCGAATTGGCCGAAGACGACGACGGCCACATCGAGTCTGTAGCCGTCGTCGAACCCGCCACAGAACTCAACTATCTGCGACGGATGATCCTGACGTTTTTGGAGGCCTACGCCATCGTCGCCAAGATGCTCGACGAACTCCAGGAGGGGCGCATCGAAAAGAAAGACCTCGTCGAACAGGCCATCAAACGGGGGCGCAAGGGCTATCTGCGCGGCGACATCATCTTTTATGAGAGCATCTCCAAACCGACCTTTATCAACGCCTTGCAGCTTTTGAGGGACTGGGACGTCATTGAAAAACAGCGCGAATCGGGCCCGGTTCGCGAGACGACGTACTACGCATTGACCGGTGAGTGGCCGGCCGAAAAGTACTGGCATTTCCAAAACCGCATCGACGCCTTCATCTACCGCGACTGGGATCTCCGAAACCAGATCGCCGGTCGCCGAAGCCCCTGATCTGTCGCGGCGATCGCGCCTACAAGGCGAATGTTGTGGGGCCAGCTACTCAACGACAACGACCGCCGTTCCAGCGATCGCCGCACACTTCAGGACATCGAAAACTGGTCTCGGTTGACGTCGTGTACAACATTTAGGAGTATTAGGCTCTGAATGAATTTTCATTCATTCCGGTTTATAACGCCTTGAGCCGAAGTTGACGGTAGCAGGCTGCAACGTCGAGGGTGTGCTGGACAAGGCGCGGCGACGAAGCGATGCCGGAGGCATCGTTGAGCGAGCCACAACAAAGACCCAGCGCGTTCTCGACGCGTCAGATGCACCGTCCACAAGTGCTCACGGCGTAGTAACAGTGCAATTCGACGGCAAGTGAGGGACCATGAGTGACCAGAAGCCCAGCGGTTGTGCATTTCTCATCGATGAAGTCGGTTCGGAGAATATTTTTACTCCGGAGGACTTCACCGAAGATCAGCGTATGTTCGCCAAGACGGCGGAAACCTTCATGAATAAGGAAGTGTTTCCGATCATCGACGAATTGGAGGATAAAAACTTCGACAAGATGGTCGGCCTTCTAAAGAAGGCGGCCGACGTCGGTCTACTCATGATCGATATCCCCGAAAAATACGGGGGACTGGAAGTCGACAAGACGACCAGCATGATCGTCACCGAGTACCTGTCCAAATACTCGGGGTGGGCCACGACCTACGGAGCCCATACGGGAATTGGAATGCTGCCGCTGCTGTATTTCGGCACCCACGAGCAGCGCCAGAAGTGGCTTCCCGAAATCGCCACCGCCGACAGCATCGCCGCCTATGCGTTGACCGAACCGGGAAGCGGCTCCGATGCCCTGGCGGCCAAGACCAAAGCGGAATTGACGGACGACGGCGACCACTACGTGCTCAACGGCACCAAGATGTGGATCACCAATGCCGGCTTCGCCGACCTGTTTACCGTCTTCGCCCAGGTCGAGGGCGATAAATTTACGGCCTTTTTGGTGGAAGCCGATCGCGACGGCGTCGAGCCCGGCGAGGAAGAAGAAAAGATGGGCCTTCGCGGCTCGTCGACCCGCGAGTTACAGCTCGAGGATGTCAAAATCCCGGCCGACAATCTGCTCGGCGAAATTGGCAAGGGCCACAAAATCGCGTTCAACATCCTCAATATCGGCCGATTCAAACTGGGGGTCGGCTCACTGGGCGGGGCCAAGCGGGTCATGAAAGTGGCCGCCAAATACGCCCAGCAGCGCGAGCAATTCGGCCAACCGATCGCCGAATTCGGTGCGATTCGCTCCAAGCTCGCCCAGATGGCCTACAAACTCTACAGCCTGGAGACGATGTGCTACCGGGTCTCGGGCTATATGGATCGGAGCCTGGAGTTGTTGGACGACGACGCCGACGACTATCCCGAGCGGGTCATGGAGGAGATCGAGGAATTCGCCATCGAGGACTCCATTATGAAGGTCTATGGCTCGGAGGTGCTCGATTACTGCGCCGACGAAGCCCTTCAGATCCACGGTGGAATGGGCTACTCCACGGAATACGAGGTAGAGCGCGTCTACCGCGACTCCCGGATCAACCGCATCTTTGAGGGGACCAATGAGATCAACCGGATGCTCATCCCGGGATTGATCCTAAAGCGCACCATGAAGGGTCAGCTCGATCTCTTCGAGCAGATCCAGAAGGTCGAAATGGCCCTGGCCGAAGGGGAGCGCCCGACG
>CAYUPT010000099.1:0-9926 GCA_964446725.1 uncultured Bradymonadales bacterium
CGCCAAGCGTTCCAGTTTCGGATTGCGCCGCGAAATCGGCGGCGTCGTCCTCATCGCCACCGCGCTGGTGGTCCTGTTGGCGATCTTCAGCTTTACCCCCGAAGATGTGGGGCTCAGCGACGCCGAGCCGTCGAATCTCATCGGGCCGGCCGGCGTCCACATCGCCAACGCCCTGCTGTCGATTTTCGGCATCGGCGCCTTCTTTATCAACGCCCTGCTCTGGTATTTCGGCATCTCGCTTTTGGTGGGCCGACCGATCGAGGCCAGTTTTGCGGAGGTCGTCGGCCAGCTGTTATTTGTGCTCTCCAGTACGGTACTGGGCCATATATTGCTGGTGGACCACACGATCTTTGGCCACGGCGCCGGCGGCTGGATCGGTGAATTCAGCGGGGAAACGATGCGCGGGCTCTTCGGGACGGTGGGAACTTCCATCGTCTCCGGCAGCGCCCTGATCGTGGGCGCCGTGCTCGTCACCGGCCTGCGCCCCGGTACGGTGGTCCGCGGCGGACTCGGCATCGTCCAGCGCTTCTTCGACTGGATCCGCCATCGCATCGAGGTTCGGCGCCGCTTCAAGGAGCGATTTGCCGAGGAACGCCAGAAATTGCTGGCCGGCGAGGAACTCTCGCTGTCCGAGGAAGCGCGCCGGGAAGCGGAGCGCTCGCTACAACCCCTGCTGCGAAGCGAAGATGAATTGGAAGACGAAATCGACGAAGAGGTAGAGCGCAAGCTCGCCGAGCAATTTATCGAGATCTTCGGCGACAAGATCACCGAGGGCTCCATCGATGCCGACAACGATGGCGACGACGGCGCCGACTCCTCGAAGACTCAAGACGGCGATGGCGATGGCGGTGGCGGCGACGATGACAGCACCAATGCCGACGGCCCCAGTGAAATGGGCGAATTGGCGGAGACCGAATCGGAGATCGAAAAGAACCCGATCCCGATTCAGGGCGTGAAGGGCGACGACTCCGACCAGGCGTCGGGCCCGGATACCATCGAGGTTTCGGACAGCCAGGTCGTCGACATGAAATCGGAGGCCGAACCGGAGGAGATGCTCGACGGCGAAGACGCCAGCTTTGGCCCCGAAATCGTCGAGAGCGAGGCCAAACAAAAGGCCCGCGAAAAACAGGAGATGCTGGAAAACGAAGACGACGGAATGCTCTTTAAGCCCAAGCGAAAGGGCAATTTCGAGCTTCCGCCCATCAGCTTCTTGAATTTTCAGCGCGAAGACGATGTCACCGTCGACGGCGACTCGCTGCGGGCGATGGCCGCCGAAATCGAGCAGACACTCGCCGACTTTCGCGTCGAGGGCTCGGTCGTCGAGATCTGCCCCGGCCCGGTGATCACGATGTTCGAATTTGAACCGGCTCCCGGCGTCAAGATCTCGAAGATCTCGAATCTCTCCGACGATCTGGCCATGGCGCTGGCCGCCCACAGCGTCCGAATTGTGGCCCCGATCCCCGGCAAAGGGGTCGTCGGCATCGAAGTGCCCAATAAAGAACGGGAGATGGTCTATCTCAAAGAGATTTTGGCCGACGAGCAATTCGTCGACGACGAAGAGATGAGCCTGCCGTTGGCGCTGGGCAAAGATACCGAGGGCAGCCCGGTGATCGCCGATCTGGCCAGTATGCCCCACTTGCTCGTCGCCGGCGCCACCGGTTCCGGTAAGTCGGTGGCCGTCAACTCCATGATCTGCAGCCTGCTCTACAAGCACAGCCCTGCCGATCTGCGCATGATCATGGTCGATCCCAAGATGCTCGAATTCAACGTCTACGAGGACATCCCCCATCTGCTACTTCCGGTGGTCACGGATCCCAAACAGGCGACGGTGGCGCTAAATTGGACGGTCCAGGAGATGGAGCGGCGCTACCAGGCGCTGGCCGATATGGGGGCCCGAAATATCGACGGCTACAACCAGCGCGTCGAGAAATACACCAAGCAGGCCGAACTCGATCAACTCGAGGGCCGCGAGGAATCCGAGGCCTTCGAAAAGCTGGGACTCGACGCCGACGGCGAGCCCGATCACGAGCATATGCCCCATCTGGTGGTCGTCATCGACGAGTTTGCAGACCTGATGATGACGGCCTCCAAAGACGTCGAGGACTCGGTGGCCCGACTCGCCCAGAAGGCGCGCGCCGCCGGCATCCACATTATTCTGGCGACCCAGCGGCCGTCGACGGACGTCATCACCGGCATGATCAAGGCCAACTTTCCGGCGCGCATCGCCCTTCGCGTCACCAGCCGCACCGACAGCCGCGTGGTCCTCGACTCCAATGGCGCCGAAAATCTGCTGGGCAACGGCGACATGCTCTTTATGCCCTCCGGCTCGTCGTCTCTGGAGCGCGCCCACGGCTGCTACGTGTCGGAAGACGAGATCACGGATATCGTCCAATTTCTCCACGAGCAGGGACAGCCGACGTACAACGAGGAGATTCTATCCGGCGGCGACGGAGGTCAGTCGGAATTGCCGGAACAGGAAAAAGACGAGTACTACGAACAGGCCGTGCGTCTGGTGGTCGACCAGGATCGAGCTTCGATCTCGATGCTCCAGCGCAAATTGCGCGTCGGATACAATCGAGCGGCGCGCATGGGCGATATGATGGAGCGCGAAAACCTGGTCGGTCCCTCCGACGGCTGCAAACCGCGCGACGTGCTCGTCGACAAGTCGCCCTACGAGGACGACTGACGGCGTCGTCCTCGGCAATTTCCGGGACTATACGAACGGCGCGTCGTCGACTATCATCGGGACCATGCAGCGGAGCCGACAACCCGATCTATTTGAGGAGCCTCGAGATGTCCGACATCGAAGACACCGAAAAAAGTGGCGACGACGCGCTCGACGAACCCAGCGATGTCGAAGACGTCGACGACGTCGCCTCCGGCGAAGAGTACGAAATCGAGCCCATCGACGAAACGCCCGGCGAAGAACTGGACGACGTCGGCGCAGAAGCCGTCGAATCCGACGCCTGGCAAGAAGGGGCCGACGAGTACGATCTGGAGGACATCGACGACGTCGCCGCCGTCGAACCCGTCGACGACGCGACGCCGCCTGCAGACAGCGCCGAAGAGAACCTCGAGGAAGTCGCCGTCGAACCCGTCGACGGCGCGACGCCGCCTGCAGAAAGCGACGAAGAGAACCTCGAGGAAGTCGCCGTCGAACCCGTCGACGATGACGATCCGGCGACACTCGACGAAGTCGCCGTCGAACCCATCGATGACGAATTCGATGATGCCGATGAAGCCACGGCCGACGACGCCGACGGCGAAGTGGCGCCGGCTGAGACCGACGAGGCGCCGCCGGAGGACGACGGCGTCGATCCAGGACCGCAGATCGAAGTGCAGCGCAGCACGGAGCGCCGAACCACGGACGTCGAGCCACTGCCCGAACCCGGCGAGTATGCCACGGCGCCGACGGTGACCATCTACCGCGCCCAGAGCGCCGTCGACGCCGTCGATATCGACAGCGAGCGCACGGTATTCGGAAGTCGAAGGCCTGCGACTTCGACCGATGAGCCCGAGCCCTCGGCCGATGTCGACGATATCTCCGATGACGACGTCGAGTCCGTCGACGACGCCGCCGTCGAAGAAGCCCTCGAAATCGAGCCCATCGACGATGAGGACATCGCGTCGGCGCCCCCTGAAGATGAGGCGGCTCAAGAGGTCCCGACGGAAGCGGCCCCGGTCGACGACGACGGCGCAGAGTCGACGGAAGCTCCGGAAGCATCGCCGAATCAGCCGGAGTATATTGAATTGCCCGATGACCTGCCGATCGCCGCCGAACACATCGCCATTTATCGCCAGAACAAAAATTACACGCTGTACGCCCTCTCCGACGAACCCACCCAGGTCAACGACCAACTCGTGGCCCTCGGCGAGCGCGTCAAATTGCGCGACGGCGACGTCATCGTCGTCGGCGAAGAGATCGCACTCGGTTTTGACCTCGACGCCGCCTGAGTTCCATCCTCGACATTTCGGCCCGTGGTGTTGAACTTCATCGATCCCGAGAGGTCGCCGCAGTCCGGCGGTCTCCGGGGTCGATTTGTTTTTGAAGACAACAATCCTTGCGGGGGCCCGGATGCCGTTGGAAACGACGGCTCCCGTCCCGAAATGGAGGGGGGACGCCATGGACGACACGACCGGCCACGAGATGTATGGATGGATCCGCGATCTATTTGATGTTCCGCGAAGTCTGACCGGCGATGGCGTTCGCCGGACGCTGGGCTACTTCCGGGAGCACCTGGACGCCCTTCAGATCCACGAAGTGCCCAGCGGGACTTCGGCCTTTGACTGGGAGGTTCCCGACGAGTGGAACGTCCACGAGGCCTACATCATCGCGCCCGACGGCGAAAAAATCTGCGATTTCGACGAGCGAAACCTCCATCTCGTCGGATATTCCACGCCCGTCGAAAAGACCGTCTCCCTCGACGAGCTCCAACAGCACCTGCACTCGATTCCCGAACAACCGGACGCCATTCCCTACGTCACATCGTACTACCAGAAGCGATGGGGGTTTTGTCTGAGCCACCGCCGGCGCAAGGCGCTGAAGCCGGGCCAATACCAGGTCGTTATTCGCTCCACACTCGAGCCCGGCCATATGACCTACGGCGACGCCATCATCGAGGGCGAAAGCGACGAAGAAATCCTATTTTCGACCAATATCTGCCATCCGTCGATGGCCAGCAATGAGTTGTCGGGACCGGCCGTCGCCTGCGCCCTGGCCCGGTGGCTAAAATCACTCGACGAGCGCCGCTACACCTATCGCTTCGTCTTTTGTCCGGAGACCATCGGCGCCATCTACTATCTATCCGAACACCTCGACGAGATGCAGCAGAAGACGGCCGCTGGCTTTCAGTTGACCTGCTGTGGCGACCGGCGAACCTACTCGCTGATCCCGTCGAGGGAGGGCAATACCCTGGCCGATCGGGTCGCCCGACACGTCCTCGATATGCACGTCGGCGACTACGACGCCTACAGCTTTCTGGAGCGCGGAAGCGACGAGCGCCAGTACTGCAGCCCGCGCGTCGATCTGCCGGTCGTCTCGATAACCCGCTCGAAGTACCGCAACTATCCGGAGTACCACACCTCGTTTGACAATCTGGACTTCGTCTCTCCCAGAGGACTGAACGAGACGCTGGCGTTGTACAAAAAATGCGTCCAGATCCTGGAACACAACGACCGACCCCGGGCGCGCTTTCCCTGCGAACCGCAGCTTGGACGCCGGGGACTGTATCCGACCCTGAGCCGTCGAGGCAGCGGCCAGACCGTCAAAGATATCAAAAACCTTTTGGCCTACGCCGACGGCCAGCGCGACCTCATCGACATCGCCGAGACCATCGGCGTGCCCTGTGACGAGTTGATCGAGACCTACGACCGACTGGTCGAAAAGGAGGTGCTCATCGCCGGCGACAACCATCGATAGGCCGTCGGGGGCCGCCATTTCGTAGATGACAATCGGCACCGTTGGCCGGTCAAACCTCGACAGCGGTGCCGAGATGATCAGATTTAGTTGTGGCCTCACGGTAGTACCGAGGGCCAGCGATACTGACGACCACATGCATTTCCGGGGGGAATCATGCCATCACTACTGCGCGGGTTTGCCGAGTCGGTGCAGGACTATCCGACGCGGCCCGCACTTCAACTCGACGATCAGCGACTGACCTACGAGGCGCTCGCCGATCGGGCGGCCTCCATCGCGGAGGCCATCGACGCCGTCGCTCCCACCGACCGCGAATTGGCCGGCGTCTTCGCCTCCGGCAGTGTCAGCGCCTATGTGGGGATTCTCGGAATTCTGGCCGCCGGCCGCGGCTACGTGCCGGTTCATCCGGACTTCCCGCCCCGTCGCATCGACGATGTCGTCGAGCGCTCCGATATCGATGTGTTGGTCGTCGGCCCGGAGGCCCTGGAGCGACTGGCCCCACTGCTCGAACAGAGCCGGCGCTCCCTTGCGATCATCGCTCCCGAATTCGACGACCTCAGGCTGTGGGCAAGGCGCCACCGACGCCACCGATTTGTCTCGGCGGCCTCCCTGGATCGGGCCCCGACCCAGTTTGAGGTCCCCGATGTGGAGCCCGACGACACCGCCTATCTTCTCTTTACGTCGGGATCGACGGGACGACCCAAGGGGGTGCCGGTGACCCATCACAACGCCCGATCCTACGTCGACTACATCTGCCACGCCTACGGCTTTGAGCCCGACGACAGGATCTCGCAGACCTTCAAACTGGCCTTCGATTTGTCGGTCCACGACATGTTTACGACCTGGTCATCCGGCGCCTGTCTGTATCCACTGTCGAAATCCAAGCGCATGGCCCCCGGGCGCTTTATCCGCCAGCACGACCTGACGCGTTGGTTCTCGGTGCCCACCCTGGGGATGACGATGGACCGCTTTCGCCAGCTCCAGGACGGTGCGTTCCCCAGTCTAAAGACCAGCCTGTTTTGCGGCGAGCCGCTGCCGGCCTCGCTGGCCGAAAAGTGGGCCAAGGCAGCGCCGAATTCGACGATCGACAATCTGTATGGCCCCACGGAGGCCACCATCGCCATTACCCGCTACCGGTGGTCCGACGCCGACTGTGTGGAGGCCTGTAAACACGGCGTCGTCCCCATCGGCACCGCCTTTCCCGACCAGAAGACGCGGGTCGTCGACGGCGACAATCGCCCCGTCGACGCCGGCGAAATTGGAGAATTGCTGCTGTCGGGCAGTCAGCTTACCGACGGGTACTGGCGGGCCCCTGAGATTACCGATCGGCGCTACGTGACCCTCGACGACACCGGCGATCGCCGGTGGTATCGAACCGGCGACCTGGTGGAGGTCGACAGTGAGGGCTGTCTGCACTTTGTGGGCCGCGTCGACGACCAGGTCCAGATTCAGGGCCACCGCGTCGAATTGGCCGAAATCGACCACGCCCTTCGAAGCGCCTGCGGCCACGACCTGGCGATCAGCGTCGGCTGGCCGTATGGGGCCGACGAGGTCAGCGGCATCGTCGGTTTTGTCGCCCACGACGGAGACATCGACACACAGCCAATCCTCGAGGAATGCCGACGCCAACTGCCGAACTACATGATTCCGTCGCGCATCGTCGCCCTCGCCGAGCTTCCGCGAAATACCAGTGGCAAAATCGACCGCGGCGCCCTGCGTCAGATGCTCGACGACGGGGAGGTATAAATCGTGAGAAGTTTCGATGTATCTCGCCTTCGAACCGTATTGTCTTGCGCCGGTATCGACTCCGGCGACCTGGTCTTCGTCCACAGCGCCCTGTTTTCGCTGGGCCGTATCGAAGGCGCATCGATCCAACAGATCCCGCAGGTACTCTACGAGACGCTGTGTGATGTCGTCGGCCCCCGGGGCACGGTGGCTGTTCCGGCCTTCAACTTCGATTTTTGTTCCGGCGAGACCTTCGACCGACAACACACCCCGTCGGAGGGCATGGGCGCCTTCTCGGAGTACCTTCGCCAACACCCGGAGGCCCTTCGATCGCCGCATCCGATGCAATCGATGGCCGCCGTCGGCGATCGGGCCCACGACTTAACCGACCGCGACACCCCCGGCGCCTTCGACGATGACGGAAGCTTCGACGCCCTCATCGAGTACGGAGCCCGGGTATTGATGATCGGCTGCGACATCAACGCCGTCTCCCTGATCCACTGGGCCGAACAGCGCGCCTCGGTCCCCTACCGCTTCTGGAAGGAATTTTCGGGCCGCTACCGCGACGCCGACCGCATCGAGCGGCGCACCTACCGGATGCATGCCCGCGACCTTCGCCGGGACCCGGAAGTCAGGGTGTATCCCGTCGGCCAGATCCTGCGGCGTCGCGGTGAATTGCGCCGCTTCCGGCTCGGCTCCGGTGCCGTCGAATCCTGCCGGGCCCGCGACTTCGCCTCGGCGGCGCTTCGCCTTCTTCATCGCGACCCCAACGCGTTGATCGCTCACGACCGTCCCGACGACTCCCGGAGAACGACTCATGGCACCTGATGCGACCCAACAAGATACCGCAACTCCCCGAACCCCCCGTCGTCTCGTGCTGGAAATGCTCGAGCCCGCACTGGCGCGGGCATCGCTGTCAGCGGAGGCGCTCGACGACGACTTCAACCTCATCGAGCGAGGTGTCGTCGACAGTATCGAATTTTTAGACCTCGTCGCCCGCCTCGAAGAGCGGGCCGACGTTCAACTCGACCTTTTCGACGCCGACCCCGACGTCCTTACGACCGTCGGCGGGCTGGTGGATGCCCTGGCGGATGCCATCGGCTCGGCCTGATGCCGTAACAACAAGGTCTTAACTTCTGTGGAGGACCGATCATGACCGACCGACAACAGGATCTGCTATTTATCGACGCCGACAACCGACCGGGCATTACGTCGCGCACCGACTCCATCATCTCCTGGACCGTTCCACCGGAGCGACCCCTGTATTGTGCCCTGCTCGAGGGCTATGACGCCGAGCGCACATTGCGGCGCTGGATCACCAACCCGCAATCGGAGTTGGCCCTCCAGAATACGCAGTTGATGGTCGCCTCTGACCGAGTCGCAGGCGGGTTTACGGGCTTTTCGGGACGTCAACTCCGTCGGCGCCGGGAGACCGATCTTATCGACCTGGTCCGCCGCGCGAAGCGACCGCGCTGTCCCCGGCTTCGACGTCGACTCAAAGATCTGATGCCGCTGTACGCACCGGTCGCCGCCAACGATTTTTATCTATCAAAAATCGGGCTATGCCCGCGGGCCAACACCGACGAATTGGGCCCGGCGCTGGTCGACGCCTCTATTCGACGGGCCCGAAACGGCGGGTTTGATCACATACGCACCGACGTCGACGCCGATCGCTGTGAATTGATCCCCATATTATCCGATAGTGGTTTCCAGATCCGGCACCGGGGACAGGCCCCGGATGCCGGTATCACCTATCTGAATATGGCGCTGAAATTGTGACGCCTACCGACGACAATCTTCAGTACTGAGGATTGTCGTCTTCCAGAATGGCGTCCAACTCCTGTTGTCCGTCATCGATGATGGACTGGACGTCTTCTGTGACCCCCTGCATATCCATGACGGCACTGCGACTGACATCGATGGTCTGTGCCGGAAAGATGCCGATGTACAATGTCATCACGGCCGAAATGACGACCGCCCAGCGCGTCCCGGTGTGCTCGAGGGGTTCGAACTCGCGGGTGGCCTTCTTCATGAACATGTGGACAAGTACCTTCAGGTAGTAGAAGGCACCGACCACACTGGTCAGAACACCGACGATCACCAGGACCAACAGCGCCGTCTCACCGGTCTGCATGTGGACGTCAACGCCGCTTCGGAAGATATAGAACTTACCCAAAAAGCCGGCCGTCGGCGGAAACCCAGCCGCCGAGAACATGAACACACCCATCACGAGACCCATCATCGGATTTTTAAGACCCAATTCGTTGAGATCTTCGTAGGTCTCGACGGCCTGACCTCGCCGACCGAAATAGGCCAGCACGCCAAAGGCGCCGACGACGGCAAAGGTGTAAGCCACCAGGTAAAAGAGGATCGCGTCGTTGTGCAGATAGAAATTCGGATGGCTATTGGCGGCCACGAAGCCGACCAGAATATAACCGGCGTGAGCAATGCTCGAATAGGCGAGCATGCGCTTGACGTTGTCTTGGACGACGGCCACCAGGTTTCCGAGGACCATCGACGCAAAGGCCACAAAGTAGGCCACGTCGATCCAGCCAATGCCGAAGAAGCCGCCGCGCAACACTTCCAGGGGAAATGCCACGACGAAGACCCGAAGCAGGCCGGCGAAGGCCACGGCTTTGAGTGCCGAGGCCATATACCCGACAGCCGGTGTCGGACTGCCGGTGTAGACGTCGGCTGCCCAGACGTGGAACGGAACACCGGCGACCTTGAAGATAAAGCCGCTCATCACGAGTAACATTCCGACCATGACCAACCCGTAGCCGTC
>CAYUPT010000100.1:0-1743 GCA_964446725.1 uncultured Bradymonadales bacterium
AATCGGCTCTCGATGCCCGAATTGCCGGCCCTCGCCGATCTACTGGTCGATATCGGCACCGACGCCTGGCAGATCCAGATTACGGTTCCCATGGGACGGGCCGCTGATCGACCGGAAATCCTCCTCCAGCCTTCGGATCTGCTCGATCTATTTCCGATGCTCGTCTGGATCAAACAGAGTCGCCTGGAACCAAATGATATTCGACTGCAACCCGGCAATAATATCGGGTATTTCGGCCCCTACGAACACCTCCTTCGACCCGGCGGCAAAGACGGCGCAGTCTGGAGTGGCTGCAAGGCCGGCACCTGGGTACTGGGCCTGGAGGCAGACGGCAAAATCAAGGGCTGTCCATCGCTTCCGTCGACCGAGTACACCGGCGGCAATATCCGCGAGATGACGATCGCCGACGCCGTCGACCACACCGAACAACTCAACTCCCTCGACGAGCGGACCCGCGACGACCTGTGGGGCTACTGCGCCGACTGTTACTACGGCGACCACTGCCTCGGCGGATGCACGTGGACTGCTCATTGTCTGATGGGAGAGCCCGGCAACAATCCCTACTGCATCCACCGCGCACTTCAATTCGACAACGAGGGCAAACGGGAACGGCTGACCAAAGTCGACGCCGCCCCCGGCGATCCCTTCGACAACGGCCGCTTCGAATTGGTCGTCGAAGACCGGCCCGCCGACCACAGCGAGGCCCTGGAGACCATCCTCGATATCCCGGCCGACGAAGTCGCCGACCTGGATTACCGTCAACAGGATAGCGCCTGGGATCTTCGACATCTCGCCAAATCCCTGCAGGAGAGCTGACCGCCAGCCGCCGGAAATCGTGGCCGGACAGCGCTGCCACAGAGGATAAAGGGGGGCGAGAGGTCTAGCTGACAAGGCTTGTACACCGATAGCACAAGGCATATCGGGTGTTCTTTTTGGTTATCCGAAAGTAAAACAGCCCGCCTCCAACGACCTCGCATCGGTCGTGAGCGAGCCTTGTCTGCTACAACGAAAAGGAAGATGCGATGACGAACTCCGACGACTCCATGGACATGACGATGTGTCCCGAATGCCTGCAGTACGTCCGTCATCGCCCGGGGGCCGACACCGCCAATTGTCCGTTTTGCGAAACGTCGTTTTGCCCCGCCGACGTCGTCAAAAAAACCCGTATCAGCCTCGGCTGTTTCCGAACGATTCAAAACCGGCATCATGGCGTTTTCATTCGTCGGCGCCTCGCTCCTCGGCACTTCGGCCCAGGCACAAGACCTCAGTGTCGAGCCGGAGTACGGAGCACCCGGCGGTGGTTTTATTGAGATGTTTGGACCCGACGATGACGACGAATCTGACGACGCACTCGATTCCGACGCCGAGCCCATCGACGCCGATGATGACGACGAATCCGACGACGATGATGGCGATGACGACGGCGACGATTCGTCCGATTCATGAGGCTGGACGGGATGGGCCAACCGGCGACGCCCCTCCGCCTCCGCTAACGCTCCGGCACCTCCCCGGTCGAGCCGCAGACTCACACAGCGAGTCAGGCTCCGGGGAGGTGCGTGGTGTTGAAGATGATCGCTTGCCGTCGCCCCCCTCCAACTTCCTTTATGCTCGGAGGAGTGCCGTTGGAGACGGAGCCGTCCCCGGCTTCGGTGGTCTCGTCGTGTGTTCCCATTATTCCGAAACACCTCGCCGCACGGCTGATACTGCCGAGGACGAGGACGCCCTCGTCTCCATCGTAATCCG
>CAYUPT010000100.1:1843-9886 GCA_964446725.1 uncultured Bradymonadales bacterium
ACTGCCGAGGACGAGGACGCCCTCGTCTCCATCGTAATCCGCTTCTAAACTCACGGCGACTTCTGGATACAATCGGCATTGACCTGTGCGACCTGCGGGCGGCTCCGAAGCCAGTCGAGAACCCGACGGCAGTCGACGATACAGCCCGGCCGGTACATCTCTTGGTAGATGGTCCGCAATAGCCGGTAATCGTCGGGATAATCCAGCGTCAGTCGATAATCGGAGCACAGCTCCCGTTCCGGCGCCGGGTACTCGACGCGAAAGGCCCGCGGCCGCCGCTTGATAAATAGTGACACGTGTTCTCGCTCCACCGGGCAGGCCGACAGTAGATGGGCGTCGACCAGCGCCTGGTGGTGATAGACCTCGCTGCCCAGGCCCAGCGTCAACCCCGTCTTTTCTCGGTGGGCGTCGACACCGTCGAGGCGGTGTTCGACGATATGATGGAGCATCTTCTGGAGATGATGGGGACACACCAGCGGACTGTCTCCGGTGACCCGGACCACCAGGTCTGTCGGCGACTTCTCGAGGGCCAGATAAAAGCGCTTTAAGACGTCCTGCTCGGGGCCGCGAAAGATGTCGACGCCCGGCTCGTCGAGTTGCTCGATGTAGTCCGCCAGCAGGTCGTCGCAGGCCTTGGTACTGGTGGCGACAATGATCTCGTCGAGTCCCTCGACGGATTTGAGGCGTTCGATGACATGCCAGATCACCGGCCGACCGGCCAGCTCCATCAGGACCTTATTGGGCAATCGCGTCGATCCCATACGAGCCTGGATGACACCGGTGACCTCGTTGCCTCGATACATAACTCCCCCTGACTGTTGTACCTCGTCGCGCCGCGCACCGATCAGGGCACGCCCCCCAGCCCATCGCGCCGGCCATCGACGGTCTCGGCGAGCCGGCTCAGCGGCCGGCCCAACTCGTCGAGTTGGCTCAGCTCTTCGGGCGTGGCGCTCAAGATATGATCTCCGTGAATTTCGTCGATGGTCTTGTCGAGCGTAAAGTGCTTTTCGATAAACTGCGCTCCTCTGGACAGTGCCAGAAGCGAGCCCTCGATGCCGTGCATGTGATCGCTAAAGCCGTAGTAGCCCTCCGGTCCAAACCAGCGCGGCATCCCCGATAGCTGTTCGGGATAGGTCGGGTAATTGGAGCGACAGAAGATATAGCGCACCTGTTCGGAGGGCTCGCCGAAGGGAAATCCGTCGTCATCCCAAAAGCCCAGTGAAATAAAGGTCTCTTTGCCCTCGCCCAGGACCCATTCGACGAGCTGTGGATTCTCGACGACGGTTCGGCTGGCGATCTTGTAGCGATTCGGCTCCAGCGGCGCCGCAATCTCGAGGGCCTCCTCCGAGATAATGGAGGCCATAAATTCAACATCCCACCACTGGCACCACTCCTTGAGGCGATGGGCCAGATCGGCGTTGATGTGGTTGATTTCGTCGGGCGACGAGCGCCAGCCAAATTGAAATTTGGCAATATCGGCGCCGGCCCGACTGGCCTGTCCGATCAGCTCGTAGGCCAGATCAAAATTCCCCTGATGATTCAGTCCAATTTCAGCAACCAGTAGCATTGTGTCCCCCGTCCATTATTTCCGATGATACGACCTCGAACCCTTTCTTGCGACGCGCTGTCTCGATCGCCCCCGTCGATTATCCACTTTGAGCAAGCGGCGGCTGTTGCGATCGCTCTTGTTTGAGCATCCGGTCCAGAAGCCAGCGGTCGAAGGGGCTTTTTAATTGAAAACTCTTTTTTCTCGGCATGACCACATGCGAGATCTGTTCGCCGTGGTAATCGTCCTTCTCGAGCACATCGCGCCACACCGTTGTGATGGCGCCGTTGTACACATACAGCCCCTCGCGCTCGAGCCGCAGCCGATGCATCATCGCCGGATTTAAAGGCTCCAGCCCATCGCCGCCGTGATGAAAATGAAGATCGTAGTCCTCGTAGACACTGATGACGCTGTCGGCGTCGTACAAAATCAGTGAATCCACGGATTTGACGATATCCTCCGCCCGCCGAAGCGGCGAGTGGACACTCAATACGGCGACAATATCGGGATGGACGTCGTATTCGCTCTCCAGGCGCGTGACCGCATCGTAGACGACCTCGCTTAACTTGCGATCGGCCCGCGACAGCGCCGCCGGCCGCAGCATCGACTCCACATTGCGCCGGTTGCAGTAGTCGACGACCCGATCGCAATCGGTGGTCACCCACACATCGTCCAGTGGATCACAGGCCAGCGCCTCGTCGATGGTGTGGTCGATCAGAGGCTTGTTGCCGACCTCCGACAGCGCAATATTGGGCAGCGATGTGTAGGTATTTTTGGCCGGAATCAGCCCCAGGACCCTCGGCTGGACCTCGCCCTCCAGTTTCTTGACCATCGTCCGCTTGATGCTTCGGCGGGCCGTTAACAACCGGTCCTCATCGCGGCTCAACGACTCGTCGTGCTGGCGGTAGAAAAACAGCGGCGTCGCAATATTTTCAACCCGGTAGCGCCCCGAGACTTTCAGCCACAACTCGTAGCCGTCCTGAGCATCGTGGCGCTCGTCGTAGCCGCCCATCGACTTGAGCACCCGGCGCCGCACCATCGTACAGGCCCCGTGGGCCGGAAGATCGAGAAGTCGGGCCTCCTCGCCGATCTTTTTTCGATTCTCCACCCCCAGCTGACGGCCCCGGGCGTCGACGTAAAAATAATTGGGATACACCAGGGCCACATCCGAGCGCCGCTCCAGCCAGTCGCTCATGACCAGCAGCGCCGACTCGTCGAGCCAGTCGTCGGCATCGAGGCGCATGACGTATTTGCCGCGGGCCATCTCCAATACCCGGTTGGCATTGTACTGCAAGCCCTGGGCGTCGTCGTGGCGCACCACCTTGACGCGCTGTGGATCTCGTTGCCGGGCCTCCTCACAGATCGTTGGAGTGTCGTCCGTCGAGCCGTCATCGACGATAATCAACTCGAAATCCTGACAGCTTTGCCCGAAGACACTGTCGATGGCCTGTTGTAGATACTGCCCGTAGTTGTGACACGGAATATACACCGTAATCAGCGGCCGCTCCATAGGCTTCCCCCCAGTACTGACATTGCGAAAACGACGATGGTTGTCGTCTCATCCCTCTTTAATCCTAATCACGAATTCGGCGTTGACATCCCGACGACCGGCTACTAACTGCCGTTTACCGCCCGTTGTCACTGTCTTTGGGAACCGCCATCATCAGCATCATGACGTACATCGGCATCATCGGCACCCGGTAGCGAGACAGCGTCCCCAGATTGGTCGTCGCCAGTCCCACACCGAGCGAAAATAACAGCACGAAGACCGCGCAAAACATCAGGGCCGGCGACGACCGAAACAGCCGCCAAATCCCCCCGAAGCCCCGTCGGTACAGCGCCACAAGCCACAGCAATTTGACGGCCAGCATCTCCAGCCCGTTGATGATGGCCACCGCGTTGTGGGCCTCCACAATCATGGGCCGAAACAATGCCGACGAGATCGCCACCGGCGCAAACGCCAGTTGCCCGCCGAGCGACGTCTCCGTCGGATCGCCCATCTGGTAGTTCGACCCACCGTCCACGCGCTGGCCCTGATACTGCAACTCCGCGGCCTCCTCGCCGAGTTCGGCGACCGAGTACTGCGGAAATAACTCGCCGAGCCCGATCATCACCACCATCGCCACCGCCGCCGCGCCGATCAAATACAGCGGCTTCGCCGCCACGCCCACCGAGCCCTTCGTCGACAGCGAGTGATGCCAAAACCACCAGATCCCGCCGGCGATGGCCATCGGAAATAATACGTAGGCCTTCGAGATCGACACCAGCACACCGCCCACATACAGCCAGAACACCGCCGTGAGCCGCCTCTTTTCGACAATCCAGCTGTGAAGCCCCCACATCATCCACCCCATCCCGCCGATGGCCACCGCCTCTTTGACGACCCCGCTCGTCCAGAATACCGCCGACGGAACCAGGAATATCGCCACCAGAAATCGCGGTTGATACTCCTCGGGGATATGGGCTCGAAACGCCTTGTACATGCCGATCTGGCCGCTAAACGCCAGCAGACTGAATAACAGCCCCGTGCCGTACTCCGCTCCCCCGGTGGCGAGCATCAAAAAGCAGGTGATCCCGATCATCGTCGTCGTCGACGACCCCTCCGATCCATAGACGTGGATCGGCAACTCGGCGTCGAGCTGAAAGATCAATTTCAACACCTCCGGGGCCCACCGGCCGGGGTTGCGCTCCACGAATTGCGACAGCGCCTCCCCGTAGTAGTAGTAGACCTCGATATCGCCGCCGCCGAGCACATTGTAGGTCAGCCAGATCAAAATGAAGGCGCTGGCGATATGGGCCCAGAAACACATCCATATAATGCGTCGGTCGCGCTCGCTGGTATTGTTCTGGGTCAGGCTCAACAGCGCGATGCCCAGGCCGATGACGACAATCGACGATAAGAATTCGTTCACGGAGCATCCCCCCAGAAAAACCGGTAATTCCACCGGCGAAACGATAAAACGCGAAGCGGCGCCGACATCCGTCGCTCCCTGCCGTGGCGCGGCCATACGTCGCGGACCTCCGACCGCCGGGACGCCGCACCGGCGCCGATCGGCCTTGTCACCCCGGGCCCACAACTTTAAGGTGGCGCCGCTCCCCTCTTTTTCCTGTCAGATCGAACGACAATTATGAGCACGACAGACAGTAACGACAAAATCGAGCGCGAAGTCGATCGCCGTCGCACCTTCGCCATCATCTCTCACCCCGACGCCGGGAAGACGACGCTGACCGAAAAGCTGTTGTTGTACGGAAACGCCATTCACCTGGCCGGCAGCGTCAAGAGCCGACGGGCCGCCAAACACGCCGTGTCGGACTGGATGGAGATGGAGAAAAACCGGGGGATTTCGATTACCTCATCGGTCCTCCAATTCCCCTATAACGACTACGCCATCAACCTGCTGGACACCCCGGGTCACGCCGACTTCAGCGAGGATACCTACCGGACGCTGGCCGCCGCCGACAGCGCGATTATGCTCATGGACGTCGCCAAAGGCGTCGAGGCCCAGACATTGAAGCTCTTCAAAGTCTGCGCCATGCGCAAAATCCCGATCTTTACGTTCATCAACAAGATGGACCGCTGGGGACTCAAGCCTCTGGAGTTGATGGAGGAAATCGAAGAGACCCTCGATATCGGCGTCTGCCCGATCAACTGGCCCATCGGCATGGGCAATGAATTCGAAGGGGTCTACGACCGCCAAAACGAAGAGGTCATCCTCTTTGACTCCGAGGGCCGCCACGGCGAGGCAAAAGTCGAAGAACGCACCATGAGCCTCGACGACCCGGAACTCGAAAAAAAGCTCAGTCCCAAGCAATTCGACAAACTCCGCGAGGAGATCGAATTGTTGGACATCGCCGGCGAGCCCTTCGACCTCCAGAAGATCCGAGCCGGCGAATTGACGCCGATGTTCTTCGGCTCGGCGATCACCAACTTCGGGGTCCGGCCCTTTCTCGACGCCTTCGTCGAAATGGCGCCGTCGCCGGCGGAAGCCGAGGACTACGACGTGGAGCCCACCAGAGAGGATTTCTCGGGCTTCGTCTTTAAAATTCAGGCCAATATGAACCCCGAACACCGGGACCGACTGGCCTTTGTGCGCATCACCTCCGGGGTCTTCGAAAAGGATATGCAGGCCCACTTAAAGCGCACCGACCGCAAAATGAAGCTCGCCTATCCCCAGCAGATGATGGCCTCCGACCGCGAGATGGCCAACAAGGCGTATGCCGGCGACATCGTCGGCCTCTACGACCCGGGCCGCTTTCGCATCGGCGACACTCTGTATACCGGCGAGCCCGTCGACGAAACCGACATTCCACGCTTTAGTCCCGAGCACTTCGCCGTCGTCGAAATCGAGGATCCCCTTCGCCGAAAACAGCTCATCAAGGGACTCGATCAACTCTCCGAAGAGGGCACCATCCAGGTCTTTCGTCAGCCCGGCAAGGGAACGCTCGATGTCGTCGTCGGCGCCGTCGGAATCCTGCAGTTCGAAGTCCTCAAATTCCGGCTCAAACAGGAGTACAACGTCCGCGTCAGCCTGCGCCATCTCGACTTCCAGCACGCCCGCTGGTTGGAGGGCGAATTCGACGAGGACGCCCTCAACCGACTCGATTTCCTCAAGGTGTTGCACGACCGCGACGACCTCCCACTTTTGTTGCTGCGAAACGACTGGGCGCTCAACTACACCAAGCAAAACCACCCCGACATCGAGCTATTGCCCAATCCCCCGGGAACGCCGGGACTGGAGCAACTACACGGAGCGACCCACGGGTTCTAATCACCTCGACGCCTCATTGCTGCCCTCGCCGCGGAGTGGATGATGTTCTGGATCAAGAAGGTCGTCTCCCTGTTGACCTCACCACTCGGCGTGTTGCTGATTGTGCTGGGCGTCGGACTCGCACTGGCCTGGCGAAACCGCGGCGGCCCCTGGGCCAAACGCCTTATCGTCGCCGCCTTTATCGGTTTGTTATTTGCCAGCTGCGGGCCGACGAGCAACCTCCTGTTGTACCCGGTGGAATCCCAGTACCCGGCCATCACCGACGTCGACACCCTCGATGACGACCCAACCCACATCGTCGTCCTCGGCGGCGGTTACCGACACCGCTCGGACCGTCTGGTGACCTCCGAGCTGACCGACTCGTCGCTGGTCCGCCTCAACGAGGGCATCCGGCTACACCGCGCCATCGACGGCACCAAACTCGTCGTCTCCGGCGCCTCCGTCGGTCACGACGGCTCCACAGCCAATGCCACATACCGGCTGGCGACTGACCTGGGCATTCCCGACGACGAGATCATCGTCTCCGACAGCCCCCGCGACACCGGCGAGGAGGCGGCGGCCGTCGCCGGTATTAGCGACGACCGCCTTTCCGTCGTCGTCGTCACCAGCGCCTCGCATATGCCCCGGGCGATGATGCTCTTTGAGCGCGCCGGACTCGACGCCACTGCAGCTCCCACCAATCACATGACAACCGAGTCGGTGTGGACCCCGCCCAATATCTGGCCCTCGGCGCGCGATCTGCGCCGCACCGAGCGCGCCATCTACGAGTACATCGCCCTGACCTGGGTGTGGATTGGCGGCTCGTAAGCGACGCTCCCGCGCTGCAATGGGGACGGCTCCGTCCCCGGCTTCGGCTGTCTCATCGTGTTATACCCTGTTCCCGGAACACCTCGCCTCACGACCGACACTGCCGAGGACGAGGACGCCCTCGTCTCCATCTCCATCCGTTTCGAGTCGCGGCAGAGGCACAAAATCCCCATTTTAACGCAACGCTCCCCTCTGCTATCATGAAACACTCGCCCCAACCCGCATTATTTATGAGACGTCGTAACGAGGCAAAATCAGCATCGAAAGGCCTAAATCGAGCCCCGCAGGCGGTGCGGAGCACCGTCGAGGAGTGAGATAACGGCCTCTCGGTGCCTGATACGCCGCAGTAGACGGGTCATGAATAATCGGGGCCAACGAACGACTCTTCATGTGGAGTTTACTATCATGCCACGTTCCATTGCACTTATTGTATTTTTCGCCCTGCTCGTTGCCAGCTCCACGGCATTGGCCAACGGCGACGAAACCCAATTCGTCGACATCTCTCCCCACGTCGTCGATGGCGAACTTGTAAAATCTAATATCGACAACTACACGGCGACCGAGGGCAGCACCTTCGAGAACCTGTACGAACTCGAGCAGCCCTCGTTTGTGAGCAACATTACGACGGACTCCGAAGTCATCGACTGAGGAGCTATCAAACAACGTCGAAACGAGATTTCCGGCGGTCTTGACCCCGGCTACCGGCGATGGGGGTTGCGTCGGATGACTCCACAGTCCCGGCTCTCTTAGTTGTGCGACGATATTTCCCCGGGCTCCACCCGGGGCGATGGATGTACGCCGCTCCCTTCGGTCGCGCCGTATCGGCAGCCGGGGCTCCGCCTTTGGCTCCACCCCGGACTGCCGCTCGTGGTCCCGACGTGTGGCAACCAACCTCCATGCCAACGATTGCGAGTCCGGCGG
>CAYUPT010000101.1:0-9868 GCA_964446725.1 uncultured Bradymonadales bacterium
GGACGCGCTGCACCCGACAAATCCACGCGATGACAGCCCGACTCCGTCATACGCGCCAGTGTCACTACCATATTCACCGCGACCGAATCCGGATTCCCCCAGACTGGTCATGCTACGTGGTACGTGTAGGGCTATCTCGATCAGCTCTTTGGCTCGAAGCCACAAAACGGGGGCACCACGTTGGGTCAAAATGTCCGCAATTTACGTAATTAATGCGCCTGCCGGCATGCGTTGCGCAAATATTGCGCCTCAACAGTGCCAATAAGACCGTCGAGGGGTCCCGAGAATGCGGTACGCAGTTTGCAGATTCTGTACTGCGAGCGCAGCCGCCGACACCGGCCACAGTCTCCCAGGGATCCCAACCATGAACGCGTCACTCGATGTGGACCTCGATCTGATTCGCAAATACGACGTACCCGGACCGCGGTACACCTCCTATCCGACGGCGCCGCAGTTTCGCGACGACGTCGGTGACGACCTCATACGGGATGCCATCCGGGGCAATAATGAGGCCGGGGGACCGCTGTCGCTGTATTTTCATATCCCGTTTTGCCAGTCCCTTTGCTGGTACTGCGGCTGCACCAAGATTATCGGGAAAAATAGCGAACGCACCGAGCCCTACCTGGAGACGCTCGATCGGGAGATGCAAAAAAAGTCGGGATTTATCGACGCCACTCGGCCGGTGGTTCAAATCCACTTCGGAGGCGGCACGCCGACCTATCTGGAGCCCGAGCAGATCCGGTGGCTCGGCGAGCGCATCGATGCGTACTTCAATGTCGCCGATGATGCCGAGATAAGTGTCGAAATCGATCCCCGGAGGTTGAGCCAAGAACACGTCGAAGCACTTGTTGATGCCGGGTTTAACCGGGCGTCGATTGGAATTCAGGACAATAACCCGAAGGTCCAGGAGGCGATTCATCGCATCCAGCCCTTCGAGACGACCAGACGGGTCGCCGACTGGCTCTCCGAGGCCGGGTTTCGGTCCCTGAACGTCGATCTCATCTACGGACTCCCCCACCAGACGGTGGAGTCCTTCGATCGGACGCTAAGCGAGGTGTTGAAGCTCGAGCCCAGTCGCTTTGCCATCTACACCTACGCCCACGTCCCCTGGATTCATCCGGCGCAAAAATTACTGGAGGGCGACGCGCTTCCGGGGCCCGAACAGAAATTGACGATGCAAAAGCATATCGTCGAGCGGCTGACCGGCGAGGGCTACGATTTTATCGGCATGGATCACTACGCGCGAAACGACGACGAGCTCGCGAAGGCTCGTCGCGATGGAACACTTCGGCGCAACTTTCAGGGCTATTCGACGCAGGCCGGCGTCGATATCTACGCCTTTGGGATGTCCGGCATCTCTCAGATCGGCGATCTCTACCTGCAAAACCCCAAAGATATTTCGGATTACACCGACGCCGTCGATGCCGCTGTATTTCCAAATTACAAAGCCCGTTTACTCGACGACGACGATCGGATTCGCCGCCAGTGGATCATGGCCCTGATGTGTCACGGCCGGCTGGAATTCGACGACATGTCCGAGAAACTCGGCGTTGACGTCGTCGACTACTTCGACGAGGGGTTGGCGCGGCTGGAGCCGATGGAGCGCGATGGGCTCGTCGAACTCGACGCCGATGGATTGACGGTCACCGACCGGGGGCGACTGCTGTTGCGAAATATCTGCATGCCCTTCGACGCCTACATCGACGACGGTGAAGGGCGGTACTCGCGCACGGTCTAAGAAGCTATCAAAAAAGTCTCCCGTCGTGATTTCCGGCCGATTTAGAGCGCAGTTCCCGTCGAAAATCCTCGACTTAGCGCTGCTAGGCCTCGTCTTTCGATCGAAAACTGCGGCAAAATCTTCTCGGCCTCACTCGGTCCGACATTATTTTGACAGCTTCAAAGAGGTCACGGTTGCACAACAGTACCGTCGTCCGGACATCACAAAACTTGACATGTGGGCCGGGGTTCGCTTCGGTGGGTATTCCTCTTTTTGAGAGGTGCCTATCGACCTGAACTCGTGATGGAGACTGCCGATGGACTCGATGCCGGCCCGATTTTGCCCGCGCTTATTCTCGATATTGGCCGTCCTGACGGTCTGCTCGGTGGTCGCATTGGCCGGCTGTCCCTCGGAGCCGACTTCGGGAGAAGCCGGTGGTGACGTCGGCACTGAAGACGATGCGAATAATGGCGATGTCGAGCAGAACGATAATAGCCAAAACGGCGAAGAAGAATGCGAGGGAGAGGCGGCGTTTGAATTATGCGATGCGCATGATGTGGAGTGCGGAAGTATTGATGTCGTCGATTCCTGCGATGAATCCCGGAACGTTGACTGCGGTCAGTGCGAGGGGACCGACTCCTGTGGCGAAGGGGACGCAGAGCCCAACGAATGTGGTTGTGAGTCACTGACCGACGATGATTGCGATGACGAGGGGCTGTTTTGCGGAACCCATTCCGATGGATGTGGCGGCGAAATCGAGTGTGGAAGCTGTGATGTAGAGGGAGAGAATTGCCAGGAAAACGAGTCCGAAGAGGGAGGTGTCTACCAATGTGCCGACGAGCCCTGCGTTGCCGTGGAGTGCAGTGAGATTGGCGAAGATGGCGCGCAGTGCGGTGAGCACGCCGATGGCTGCGGGGACATGAGGGACTGTGGGGAATGCGACAGCGATGACGTCTGTGAAGATGGCCAATGCATATGCCAATTCGAGGGCGTGGAGTCGTTTTGCGACGAGGCCGACGTCGAATGCGGTTCACTCCAAAGGATCGATAATTGTGGGGAGGAGCGAACGGAGTACTGTGGAGGATGTGGCTTACGCCCCTGTATCGGGGGAGAATGCGGGTTTCTTTAGTCCGGTTGGGGAGGGCGATGGAGGTGTATAATTTCAGAGCATGACCATCGCAACGCTTCTTGTCGCTGCCGGGCTCGGTGCGGTTCATATCTTCGGAGACCGAATCGCCTCCGCATTATCCGATTCTCACGATCGGTGGTTGTCGGTGGGCGGGGGAACTACGGTGGCCTTTATATTTTTGTATCTGCTGCCGGAGCTCGACTATTTTCGAAGGATCCTAGAGGAGCATCCGGCAACCCAGCAGATCGATAGATTACTGTATCTGTCGATGCTCGGCGGAGTGATTGTCTACTACGGACTGGAACATCTGGGCTACCGGGTACGCCGGCCGATGTCGGACGACGACACCGACGACTCACCGATCGGCCACGACTACGTATTCTGGCTACATATGGGGTGGTATGCGCTGTATAACGTGATCATCGGCGCCCTGCTATTGTACGGCGAGCAGGAGACGGTCCACGGACTGGTATTGTACGGAGTGGCGATCGCCATTCACTTCTCGACGGTCGATGCCTCGATGCGCCGCCACCACCGTCATGTGTATCATACGACGGGGCGTTGGGTTCTGGCGATGACGGTGGTCGCCGGCTGGGGGCTGGGTTTTGTACTGCCCTTGAGCACCGCCGCCATTGCGGGGGCGATGGCCTTTGTGGCCGGAGGACTGCTCATCAATGCCGTCAAAGACGAGTTGCCGTCGAGCCGGCGGGCGCGCTTTTTTCCCTTTGTCGGCGGCGTGCTCTTGTTCGGAACACTTCTGGTCGCCATTTAAATCAAAACAACGTCGATAAAGGGGGCTCATCGCGGCGAGCTATTGGTGACCAATCGCCCGGGGAATCGAGCAGGTTTGTGATCGACAGACTCCGTCGACGACGGTTTCGAAACCCGGCGGTGATGCCTATCGTCTACACTGTGAAGTCGTTTACCCGGGCCTTATCGTCTTGCATCGCATACTTCTCCTATGGACCCATCTCTTTGTCTGTCGGTTATCATTCCGGTCCTCGACGACGCCGATCGGCTGTCGGTTCTACTCGAAGATCTCGACCAGCAGCGAGGTGTGGAACTCGATGTGGTAGTCGTTGACGGCGGTTCCCGAGACGATCCGAAGTCGGTGGTCGAGGCGTACGGCGGCCGATTCGTGACCGGCAAGACCGGGCGAGGTCGTCAGATGAATCGCGGTGTCGACGCCGCCGACTGCAATCGATTGTTATTTCTCCACGCCGACAGTCGCCTCCACAACTCCTGGCTTCTGGCCGATGCCATCGGCTGCTGGCGACGGGCGACGCCGGCCGGTGATCGGCGAACGGCCGGTCGATTCCCGCTCAAATTTGGAGATCGCGACAACGGGGCAGCGCTTCGGTACCGATTTCTGGAGGCCAAGACTCGTCTGGAGCGCCCGGGGGTATTTAATGGCGACCAGGGATTGATGATCCATCGCCAATTCTTCGAGCAACTCGGCGGATTCGACGAAACACGGCCCTTTCTCGAAGATCAGAAGATCGGTGAGATGCTCGACGACATCGGCCGGTGGGTGATCTTTGATGAGCCGATCGAGACGTCGGCCAGGCGATTTGTCAAAGAGGGGTTTGGCCACCGCTATGGCGCCATGGCACTGATTGTGGCGGCCCATGTCTCCGGGGTCGACGAGTTTTTTGAGACCGTCGACGAACTCTACGCTCCGCAGTGCGATACGAAACCGGTGTCACTTCCTGAATTGAGCGGACAGATGTTGCGGCTGATCGCACAGATGGAGCCCGGGCGACGTCGACAGGTGATGCGAGATATTGCGGCGTTGATCGTGGGCAATGCCTGGCAGGTTGCGCTGTGGGTCGATGTTGTCGGAGGTTTTGACGACGCCGCACTCCAGTACTACCGGGTCTTTGTGGAGCCCGTTATTGACAGCATCGACGTCGAGCGCCTGGGTGCCATCAGCGGCGCCGCCATCGGCGCCTTTGGCGGTCAATTGACATCGTTGAGTGACCAGTCGTAGTCCAGCGGCGATATCGACGGGTCGCCGTCGTGGTCCTCGACAAATTGACGGATGTCATCGGTGCTGTGGCGGGCGATATACTGAGCGAGATTCGGTGCTGGATTGTGGTATTCCTCATCGACAAAGTCGTTGCTGTACCAGTGCATGACCCGGGTGTAGCGAAGCGTCCCGTCTTCGATGCGAGCGAATTTTTCGTTGCTCAAGGTCGCCTCGGTGCGTTCGGCGAGCTGGCTGTCGAGTTCGTCGCCGGTGTAGGCGAAATCGGCCAGATGGGGACAGTCGTGGGCCGCACAATTGACGGCAAAGTGGATTCGCGGATCGCGATACAGGGGGCGGATAATATTGTGCTCGATTTCATCGAGGCTCAGGTGATGACCGCCGACGTGGCATCGCTCGGTTTGCCAGGGTGAGGAGATATCGCGGATGGAATCGATGTCCGGATAGTGGTCGAGGATCAAATCGAGGGTGCAGGCGTTGTAGATGTTGATCAGCAGGGCATGCTGGCTGTCGGAGCTCAATTCTCGGAGGTCGACGCTGTCGACGGCATCCAGATAGCTCTGAAGTTGTTCGCGGTCGTCGGCGAGCGCGGCGTAATCGACAGTACCGGCGTCGGGATCGACGTGGTCCTCCAGAAGTGCTTCATAGGCGCTGTGATCGAAGTCCTCGGTTCCCGCTTCCCGACCCTCGTTGAGTTCATCGACGATCGGGTGATCGAGAAGTTCGGCAGACGGGGCCGAACAGGCCAGCAGCGAGATGGCGGCGGCGGAGATGATGGCGACAATGACAAGAGGGAGTCTCATGGTAATTCTCCGGGCGATCAGTTGGTGTCGGTGGACGCGGGGAATTGGTCGGAGGGAGTTTCGACAATCCTGTCGAGTTCGGCGCGGGCCCGGCGAGTGACCAGCCAGACGACGCCGACAGTGGCCACCAGCCCCAGTCCCCACAACACGTAGGTCATGGTTTCGGGCGGGCTGTCGGTGGCCACGACGCGGGCGATATTTCCGGCCGTGGCACCGGCATAGACGTAGGCGATGGTCGCCGGCAACATCCCAAGCCAGGAGGCCAGCGCGTATTTTTTCCACGATACTTCGGTCAGTCCATAGGCGTAATTGAGCAGATTAAAGGGTAAAAGAGGTACCATTCGCGTCAATAGTACCACCTTGAAGCCATCTTGCTTTAAGGCCCGGTACAGCGCCCGAAAGCGCGGCCGGCTCACGACCTTCTGGCGCACCGCATCGCGGGCCAGATAGCGGCCAATAAAGAAGGCCGCAACAGCACCGGTGGTGCTGGCCACCGAGACCAGCACGGTGCCCCAGAGCAGGCCGAACAAAAACCCGGCGGCAATCGTCAAGATCAGTCCCGGGACAAATAACACCGTCGCCGCCACATAGGCCGCCACAAAGACGAGGGCCCCGGTGGCGCCCAGATCTTCGATGGCCGTCAATAGTGCGCGGAGCCATTGCTCTGTGGGGCCCACAATGACTGTGGCGATCACTGCCAGTACGGCAATGACAAAGCCGACTTGAAGCCATCGTCTCGATGGAGTTTCGTCGCCCGGCGGGGATGTGGATTCCGGTGCCATGGTGATGCTCCTGTGGTAAAGGGCCCTCTACTTGGTAGTTCTAGTCGACGCTGAATTGTTACACTCCAAATTGTTCATTTGATGTGGGGGACTTCCGGGAGTCATCGAAGAGCGAAGTCGGGATTGCGAAATCGGGATCGGCGAAAAGACCCAGGCGTGGATGATGAACGTTGTACTGGAGGCCGGCGAACAGTGTTACGAACCGGTGGAACCGCTGGAGGCGTTTCCGCCACGAGAATCGGCGATCGATTCCGAGTAGGTTCCAGACAGGCCTGTTGTCGGGCAGGGACGAGGGGCGTTGAAATGCCGGATTGACGGCTTCCGGTGATCGGATATCCGGGTTGTTCAAAAATTATTCAAAAACTCCTTGTCGTTGCTTAACCGCTGTTTAACATCCTGTATCGGAGCAGTTCGGAAATGATTTTGCTCTGCGATTGTGTTTTCGTTATTCATAACTCGTTCAGTCGATTCACTCGATCGGTATTTCCTCTACAGGAGTTGCAGTATGACGCATTTCTCAAAGACCTTACTCATCACGCTTCTCGTCGGCGGTCTGGCCGTCGTCGGTTGCGGCGAAGATGACGATCCGGACAACCAGGACGAAAATCAGGTTCAAAATCAGGACAATGATAACCAAGACAACGGCGATGAACTCGTCGATCTGGTGGCCACGGCGGAAGCCGAGGGCAACTTTACGGTGTTGCTCGACGCGCTGGAGGCCGCGGAATTGACGGAGACCCTTCAGGGCGAGCAGGAATACACACTATTTGCCCCGGACGACGATGCGTTTGGCGACATTCCCGAGGCTGACCTCGACGAACTTCTGGAGCCGGAAAACCGCGACGATCTCGTCGAATTGTTGAGCTATCACCTCATCGAAGGCGAGATCACCTCCGGCGATGTGGCGGCCGGGGAGTTTGAAACGGTGGCCGGCATCGACGTCGAAATTACCGTCGATGGCGACGACATCTTTTATGGCGGTGCGCCGATCACCGAGGTCGACCTCCAGGCCTCCAACGGCGTCATTCACACCCTGGGAGAGGTCGCATTCCCGCCCGAGGAAGACGACAACGGCAACGGTGAAACCGAGCAAACCTTGCTGGAATTGCTGGGTGATAGCGACGACTTCACCATGCTCGCCGAACTGGTGGGAGATGCCGACCTGGAAGGCACACTCGATGGCGATGAAGACCTGACGGTCTTTGCGCCGACCGATGATGCCTTTGATGACCTTCCCGACGGTGTGCTCGACGGCCTGGATGGCGACGACGTCGCCGATATCCTGCTGTACCACGTCACCGAGGGCACAGTGATGTCCTCCGATGTTGACGATGGTGTCATCGAGACCACCGACGGTCGAGTCCTTCTTGCCACCGAAGCCGACGGCGATCTTCAGATCAACGACTCGACGGTGGTCGATGCCGATATCGAGGCATCCAATGGCGTCGCCCATGCGGTAGACAGCGTAATTTTGCCGCCCGGTGATATCGCCGAAGTAGCTCAAGAAAACGGCCTCGACGAACTCGTCGATGCCGTCACCGCCGCCGACCTCGTCGACACTGTGACCGGAGATGACCTGCTGACGGTCTTTGCGCCCACCGACGAGGCCTTTAATGCGGCCTCCGAGGTCATCGATGGCCTGGACCAGCAAGAACTGGTCGACGCCCTGCTGTTTCACGTACTGGATTCCGGTGCGTTCTCCAGCTTCGAGATTACGCCCGGTATGTTCGATACCGCCGCCGGCGTCGAGGTCGAAGTCAGTCTCGACGGAGAGGTGTTGATGTACGATACGGCCGAGATCGTCATTACCGACGTGGTCGCCGAAAACGGCATTGTCCACGTCATCGACGAAGTCGTACTGTACGACGGTGAGTGATATCATCACAGCGATTTGTGGTCCGTCCCGCAACAGATCGACGCGGGTACGGCATTGAACCCATCAGACGTAGCGCCCACCGGCGCTACGTCTGATGGCAAAAAAGCCATCGTCGAAGGGCCGGTATGATTCCGGCCCTTCGATCGTTTGTGGCGGTGAACGCCGGTGGAATCGAAACTCCCATCGAACTCGTTGCATCCCGTCAATGGACAACGGGCGTGACGTGACAGGTCGGTGATCGCCAGCCGTTTAGCATTAAGCAACCGAGGAGAAGACTGCGATGAGAAGCTATCTATACTGGACGTCGGTCATTGGAATGGCAGCCCTGTTGGCGGCGTCGGTGACGGCGTGCAGTACCAATAACGGCGATTCCGGTGGCGACGAGTCGATGAGTGATTCCGGAAGCGGGGGATTTGTCGAAAATTTCGATGTCGATCCCGCCGATCCATCCTTTGAGTTGACCGACGAGGAGTGGCGCGATCGCCTGAGTGACGAGCAATACCACGTCCTTCGCGACCACGGCACCGAGCGCGCCTATTCCGGCGATTTATACGGCAATGAACGCCATGGAACGTATAGCTGTGCCGGATGTGGGCATGAATTATTTTCGTCCCAGACGCGCTTCGATTCCGGGACCGGATGGCCCAGCTTCTGGGCGCCTATCGACGACGGGGCGGTGGGAACCGAATACGACCACAGTCTGGGCCAGACGCGCATCGAGGTCCATTGCGGCCGATGTGGGGGGCATCTCGGTCACGTTTTTCCCGACGGGCCGGACGACGAAACAGGACTGCGCTACTGCATGAATTCGGTGGCCATGAATTTCCATGAAGCGCGTTAGCACGGAAGCACGGAATCGCGGAATCGCGGAATCGCGGAATCGCGGAATCGCGGAAGCGCGGAAGCGCGGAATCGCGGAATCGCGGAATCGCGGAAGCGCGGAATCGCGGAAGCGCGGAATCGCGGAGGCACTGAAGCGTTGAAGCGCGGAGCCGCGGAAGAGCGCGCTGAGAACCGCTGAGACGCGGAGCAGGCTGTACGCGGAAGCACGGAAGCACGGAGGCACTGAAGCGTTGAAGCGCGGAGCCGCGGAAGCACGGAATCGCGGAAGCGTTGAAGCGCGGAGCCGCGGAAGAGCGCGCGGAGAACCGCTGAGGCGCGGAGCAGGCAGTGCGCGGAAGCACGGAATCGCGGAAGCGTTGAAGCGCGGAGGCACTGAATCGCGGAGTCGCGGAGGACGCGGAAGCACGGAATCGCGGAAGCACGGAAGCACGGAAGCGCGGAGGCACTGAAGCGTTGAGGCGCGGAGCCGCGGAAGAGCGCGCTGAGAACCGCTGAGGCGCGGAAGACGCATTGGCGCCAAGAGTCCAGCTACGGATATAAGCCCGCGACGGAATGAGCGTGCTCAATCCCAACGCGTCGTCTCTTGTGAAATCGGCGCACCAACGGAGTACTGCCGGGACGATCGATGCGAGCAACTTGGGACGGCGTCCGGTTTGAGAAACTTCCGACAGCGCCCGGTTGGGAGCAACCTGGGACGGCGTCCGGTTTGAGAAACTTCCGACAGCGCCGGG
>CAYUPT010000102.1:0-7974 GCA_964446725.1 uncultured Bradymonadales bacterium
CGACGTGTGGACTGTCGGCGCCATCGGAAGTCACCACGTTTTGGCGACGTCGCTGTACGCCCGCCAACTCGGGATCTGCCCGCGCGCACTGCACTTCCCACAACCGGTTACCGACCACGTACAGGAAGTCCTACGGGCACTCAGCACGGCGCGGCCCCAACTGGAGTTGGTCGGCTCGAAGCACTCGCTGCCAGTCAAGATGCTACAGACGAAAGTTCGGGAGTGGCTGTCGACGGCCGACAACCCCTACTATATTCCCGGTGGAGGCTCCTCGCCGCGCGGCGTGCTCGGATACGTCAACGCCGCCATGGAATTGGCGCGTCAGATCGACAATGGAGATCTCCCGATGCCGGATGCCATCTTCGTGGCCGCCGGCACCTGCGGGACACTCGCCGGACTTCAACTGGGTATTGAACTGGCCGAATTACCCACCGATGTCATCGGCGTTCGCGTCGTCGACAAAGTCCTGGCCAATGCCATGGTCACCGCCAATCTGGCCAATAAAACCGGTCAATTGCTTGCCGACTGCGGCGTCGATGTGCCCAAGATCCGGGCCCGCGACATCGAGATTATCGACGATCAATTCGGCGACGACTACGGAGTTCCCACCGCCGAGGGTAAGGCGGCGATCGAACTCGTCGACGCCTTTTCCGACATCGACCTCGATCCGACGTACACCGCCAAAGCCTTCGCCGGGCTGATGCACTACAATGGCAAAACGGCCCAGCGCCCGCTTCGAAATGTCCTGTACTGGCATACACTCAGCAGCGCCAACCTCGGCGAATTGACCGACCAGGCATGCATCGACACCGATCTGCCCGACGAATACCAACAGTTTTTTGAGCACTCATGACTTCTACTGAACGCATCATATGTCTTTGCAGCGGCAATATCTGCCGCTCTCCGATGGCCGTCGCCCTGCTGCGAGCCAAGTTGTCCGGGCGACCGCTGGAGGCCATCGTCATCTCCGGTGGAACACTGGGGCTTCAGGGCCGGCGCGCCGATCAATTCGCCCGGCGGGCCATCGCCGAACTCGATGACAGTAGCGGTGAGATGGTGGAGACCATCGAGCAACACCGCTCCCAGGCGATCAGCCCGGCGATGCTCGAGCGCGCCGACCATATTATCGTCATGGCCCCTCGCCACGCCCGTTTCGTCGCCGAAAACGCGCCGGCGGCCCGGGACCACGTCGTGCCACTGTGGCAATACGGCGACGACCCCACGTTGACCGAGATCCCGGACCCCGTCGGCATGGATGCCTCGGTCTTCGAGGGATGCCGCGACCTCATCGACGACTGTCTCGACAACTGGCTCGACGAAGTCTGTAATTCATAGCCCATCAGGCGGCGAATTCGCCGGTGTTGGTTTGTTGTTACTGGGAGCTGTATTTTGCGAATTATCGGAATCGACCCTGGAAGCCGCTACACCGGCTACGGCATCGTCGATCAAGACGGACAAGACATCGAACACCTGGCCAGCGGCCGGATCAACGCCACCAGTGCCGATACATTTGCCGGACGCCTGGACATCATCTACCAGGGCCTCAAAAAAGTATTTGACCAGTGGCCGGCCGACGTCGCCGCCATCGAGTCCATTTTCACGTCCCATAACGTCAAATCCACCATCAAACTCGGCCAGGCCCGCGGCGTCGCATTACTCGCCCTGTCCCATCTGGAATTGGATATCCACGAGTACGCACCGACGAAGGTCAAGAAAAACACCACCGGAAGCGGTCGCGCCTCCAAACAACAGATCGTGCAGATGGTCAAAATGCGACTGGACCTCAATACCAAACTGACCGAGGACGCCGCCGACGCTCTGGCCGTCGCCATCTGTCACAGTCAGGCCGCCGGCTTCAAACAGCGCCTCGGATAGCCCCCGGCGCCACTGACTTCATTTTTCGTTGTCCCCACAGGTAGCTGCTTATGATCGGCCATCTCACCGGAAGACTTCACACCGCCGAACTCGAATGGGTCCTCGTCGACGTCCAGGGCGTCGGCTACGAGGTCAACGTCCCCATCGGAACTGCCGGACAATTGCGGCAAGACGACGACGGACGCGTCTCGCTGTGGATCCACACCAGCGTCCGCGAAGACGCCATCGACCTCTACGGCTTTGCCCGACGCGACGACCGCAAGTTGTTTCGACTCCTCACCGGTGTCAATCGCGTCGGACCGAGCACGGCACTGGCCACACTCTCGGAACTCACGCCCGGGGAAGTGGTCCGCGCCGTCCACAGCGAGGATATCAGCACCTTTACCCGGGTCAGCGGCATCGGCAAAAAGACCGCTCAGCGCCTGATTTTGGAGCTCCAGAACAAGCTCGATGACCTGGTGCTCGAATCCGACCGTTCCGGCATGGGCGCCGCCGATGACGACCAGCACGACGACCTCCGTTCGGCCCTTCTGAATCTCGGGTTTCAATCGTCGATTATCGACGGTGTTATCGACGATCTGCGCGACGACGCCGATCCCGACGATGAAATAGAAGACCTGGTCCGACGGGCCCTCCGGATGCTAAACTAGCATTCAGTATATCGACCGCCTCCATTCCGCTGTATCTTTTGCACCTGCGATGTGATGTCACGAGATCCCACCATTGAGTCGACCCGCGTCGACGACGACGATGACGTCGAAGAACACCTTCGCCCCGCCACGTTTGACGATTTCGTCGGCCAGGATTCGATCAAACAAAACCTCCAGGTCATGGCCGAATCGGCGCACAAGCGCAGTGCGTCCCTGGATCACATCCTGTTGTCGGGACCGCCGGGACTGGGCAAGACGTCGATGGCCCATATTCTCGCCGAGGAATTGGACGTCGAACTCCACGTCACCAGCGGTCCGGCCATGGAAAAGCCCGGAGATCTGGCAGGCATTCTGACCTCCCTGGAGGAACATCAGGTGCTGTTCGTCGACGAATGTCACCGGATGAATACCGTCGTCGAGGAAAACCTCTATCCGGCCATGGAGGACTACTACTTCGACATCATGATCGGTGAGGGAGCCCACGCTCAAAGCATGAAGCTGACCCTTCCGCCATTTACGCTGGTGGGCGCGACGACGCGCTCCGGCCTGCTCAGTGCGCCGATGCGCGATCGATTCGGCTACGTCGCCCGACTCGACTACTACAGCAAAGGCGAATTGAAGGCGATTGTCGATCGCTCGGCGCGCATTCTCGAAATCGGCATTACCGACGACGGCGCCCACGAAATCGCGCGCCGCAGCCGCGGCACCCCGCGCATAGCCAATCGGCTACTGAATCGAGTTCGCGACTATGCCGTCGTCGACGATTGCGACACCATCGATGCCGATCTGGCGGACTACGCTCTGGATCGGCTGGAAGTCGACGAGGCGGGCTTCGACTACCTGGATCGGCTGTATCTGGATGCACTGGTTGTCAAATTCGACGGGGGACCGGCGGGACTCGACACCCTTGCGGCGGCCATCGGCGAGGAGAAAAATACCATCGAAGAAGTCGTCGAACCCTATCTCCTTCAAGAGGGCTTTATCCAGCGCACACCGCGGGGTCGCGTGGCCACCGCTTCGGCGTTCCAACATCTGGGTGTGCCCTTTAAGCCAGCCCAAGACTCCCTTTTGTAGACGCCTGATCCGATTTCTATGCATCTGGCCAACTTATGAGTGACCGACCCGCCGAACACCTGCGCGCATTTCTGGAGTCGCTGGGGCTCGACGACGAATTCGATCCGGAGCTGGCCGACACCCCGGAGCGGGTCACCGAGTTATTCGGCGAGCTATTTTCCGAATTCGACGAGAACCCTCCAGAGATCAGTACCTTTTCCAGCGAGTACACCGGAGGCCAGTCCGACCCGGTGGTCATCGCCGCCATCCCCTTTGAGAGCATGTGCGTCCACCATCTTTTGCCGTTTTTCGGCACCGTCGACGTCGCCTACATTCCCGGGGATACAATGGTCGGATTCGGCAGCATCGGCCGCGTCGTCGACCACTTCGCCGGTCGTCCTCAGGTCCAGGAGCGCATGATCGCCGGCATTGCCGATCACCTGGAGCAACAACTGGATCCGACGGGACTTCTGGTTCGCCTGCGAGCCCGTCAAATGTGCATGGAGATGCGAGGCGCCAAAAAGAAGGGAGAACTCATCTCAGTGGCCGGTCGCCGGGCACTGTCAGACGGGTCGCTTCGCTCCGAGTTGCTGGCACAATTCCGACAGACTGAGACATCGCTATGACCACCGATTGTGATGTCCCGGTCGTCGTTGCCGGCGCCGGTCCGGCGGGAGTCAGTGCCGCGTTGTGGCTCGACGACTTCGGTGTGCCCTTTGCGTGGGTCGACGCCACCGGCGAAATCGGTGGGATGCTCCAGCGGGTCCACAATCGCATCACCAACGTTCCGGGCGGAAATTTCGACGACGGCGCCAGCCTGACCGACGCCTACAAGCAACAACTCCAACAGCTCGATCTGGCGCCGCGCACCGCCGAAATTGATCGGCTCGACGTAGAGTCATCCCGTCTCTCGCTCACCGAACACAGTGGAGAAACCCTCACCACTCGCCGGGTTATTCTGGCGACCGGCACGCGATACCGGCAACTCGGCATTGAGGGCGAACAACAGGGGCTCGGCGACTACGTCAGTCAGAGCGCTACAGGCGACGGCGACCGCGTCGCCGGCCAGCCGGTGGCTGTCGTCGGTGGTGGCGACGCCGGATTCGAAAACGCCCTGCGCATGGCCGATCGCGGATCGTCGGTCACCATGTTGCTTCGCAACGACGAATTTCGCGCTCGCCCGTCGTTTGTCGAAGATGTCCGAGCCCACGACGCCATCGACATCGCCCCGATTCCGTCGGTGGTCCGACGCATCGAGCCCATCGACGGTGGCTGTCGGCTCCACATCGACCGGCGCGGCGACACGACGACCCTCGACGTGGCCTGTCTCTTCGTTCGCATCGGCGTCGATCCCGTCGTTCCCGACGGATGCGACGGACTCTCGACCGACGGCGGCGGACATCTCATCGTCGACGGCGACGGCCGAACCAGCCACGACCATATCCTGGCCGCCGGCGACGTCACCTCCACGCCACTTCGCTGTGTGGCTACCGCCGTCGGCCAGGGGGCGCGCGCTGCTCGCACCTGTGCAGTGGATCTCGGATATCTGACGAGCTGACACCCCGATTTGTCGGAGGCCCCCCACATTCCGTTGACCGGTGTGTAGCTTTTTGTTAGTAGACACTAACAACGAGGTCCGTCATGTTGACCACTCCCCCAAGGAGAAGACCATGTTTGATACTATCCTGATCGCCAATCGCGGTGAAATCGCCGCCCGCGTTATCCGAACCTGCAAAGAACTTGGCATCCGAACCATCGCCGTCTACAGCGAAGCCGATGCCAAGGCCCCCCACGTCAACGCCGCTGACGAAGCCGTCGAAATCGGCCCGGCCCGCGTCACCGAAAGCTATCTCGATATCGAAAAGATCATCGATGTCGCCAACGACCACGACGTCGACGCCATCCATCCCGGCTACGGCCTGCTGAGTGAAAACCCGGAGTTTGTGCGCGCCGTCAAAGACGCCGGCATCACCTTTATCGGCCCCCGCGCCGAGGTCATGGAGTTGATGGGCAATAAATCAGAGGCCCGTGACTTCGCCGACAAGGCCGGATGCCCCACGGTTCCCGGCTCCGACGGTCCCGTCGAAAGCAAAGAAGAGGCCCACGAAATCGCAGAAGAGCTGGGCTTCCCGGTCCTGGTCAAAGCCTCAGCAGGTGGCGGCGGCATCGGCATGAATCTCGCCGAAAGTGCCGACGACCTCGACAAGGCCATCGACACCTCGGTCCGCCGCGCAGAATCCGCCTTTGGCGACCCGACGTTCTACCTCGAGAAGTACATTGAGAACCCGCGCCACGTCGAAGTCCAGGTCCTTGCCGACAACGACGGCCACTCCCTTCACTTCTTCGAGCGCGAATGCAGCGTCCAGCGCCGCCACCAAAAGGTCATCGAAGAGGCGCCCTCGCCTGCCGCAAGTCAATTCGACGGGCTTCGAGAAGATATGGGCCAGGCGGCCCTCAACCTCGTCGACGCCGCCGAATACACCAACGCCGGCACCGTCGAATTCATCCTGTCGGCCGACGGCGACTTCTTCTTTATCGAGATGAACACCCGTCTGCAGGTCGAACATCCCTGCACGGAGATGATCACCGGCCACGACCTGGTCGAATGGCAGATTCGCATCGCCGCCGGTGAAGCACTTCAGCTCGAGCAAGACGAGCTGTCGATCGATGGCCACGCCATCGAATGCCGCGTCTACGCCGAAAACCCGGATAAGCGCTTTATGCCGGCTCCCGGCAAAATCGGAGCCTACAGCGAACCGACCGGTGACGGTATTCGCGTCGACTCCGGCGTCACCGCCGGCGACAAGGTCACGCCCCACTACGACCCGATGGTCGCCAAAGTCATCGCCCACGGCAAAGACCGCACCCAGGCCATCGAACGGATGAAAGGGGCCCTCAAGAACTACAAGATCGAGGAGCTGACCACCAATATCCCGATGCACCTGACCGTGCTCGACCACGAGGACTTCCGCTCCGGCAACGTCCACACCAGCTGGCTGGAAGACGAGTATCTTTGAACTCTGGTCTGGTGGCGCAGCGCGCTGGATCGCTGCGCCACGGCGCACTGGCATTTTCGCCCCGATTGTGCGATCAATGTCGCCGCTGATCGGCCCCGTGCATGGGGTCGACGACGGTATTTGCGCCGTGGACAATCCATGCAATGATGGCTCAAAATTTGGCCGGAGAACGCGACCGGCAATCCGAAATTGTTTTCATGATTGGAGGTAACAGATGGCACAGGAAGTGGAAGCTCACATCACCGGAACGGTCTGGAAAATTGTCGTCGAAGAAGGTGACGAGGTCGACGAAGGCGACGACCTGATCATTCTGGAATCGATGAAGATGGAGATGCCCGTCGAGGCGCCGGTCAGCGGCACCGTCACGGAAATCCATGTCGAAGAAGGCGTGGCCGTCGACGAAGAAGATCTTCTGATCACGATGGACGAGGCTTAATTTCATCGGCGACGGCCTGCTGAAAGACGCGGCCGCGCTCCTTGTAGCTCGAGAACATATCGTAGCTCGAACAGGCCGGGCTCAGCACTACGGTGCTGCCCGGCCTGGCCTGTTTGTGGGCCATCTCCACGGCCTCTGGAAGTGTCTGTGCGCGGTGTACGACGCCGCCGCGAGAGTCGAGAAGCGCCGTCATTCGATCCGCAATTTCGCCGATAACGATGGTGCAATCGGCGCGGTCGGCGACACAGGCTCCCCACTCGTCGAGGTCCAGCCCCTTGTCGAGACCTCCGGCAATCACCACCAGCGGACCGTCAATCCCCTCCAATCCGGCCAGTGATGCGTGAGCGTTGGTCGCCTTCGAATCGTCGATAAAACGCGTATCTCCCACGGAGCCGACGGGCTCCATGCGATGGGGAGGCCGCTCGTAGGAATGCAGCCCCTGGGCAATATCGGCCCATGACACACCGACCGTTCGCGCCATCGCCGCCGCACAACAGGCATTGAGTTGATTGTGCGGCCCGATGAGGTCCACCGTCGAAAAATCGTCGAGCCATCGACCCTCCTGATCTCCAGTGCGCCACCGGCCGACGCCGTCATCATCGAAATACACGAGGCGTTCGACGTCGTCGCCCTGGTTCGCTCCCCGACCAAACCATGTAATTTCGTCGGGGCACCGGTCCTCAACGGCCTCGTAGATCGACCGGTCCCCGGCCGGTAATACAGCGTGTCCGTCGGGCCGCTGAAGTTCGACGAGTCGATGCTTGGCCCGTGGATAGTCCTCGAAATCGTCGAAGTAATCGCGGTGGTCCTCGGCAATATTGGTGATCGCCGCCGTATCCACCGCCAGGTGATGGCACGACCACAGCTGGTTGGCGCTGACCTCGGCGACGACGACGTGGCTGCGCCCTGCGGCTTTCAACATGGCGCCGACGAGACCGGTGGT
>CAYUPT010000102.1:8074-9799 GCA_964446725.1 uncultured Bradymonadales bacterium
CGACGACGTGGCTGCGCCCTGCGGCTTTCAACATGGCGCCGACGAGACCGGTGGTCGTCGTCTTTCCATCGGTTCCCGTGATCGCAAGCCAGGTGGACGAACTGGCGTCAAAGGCCAGGTCGACTTCCGAGATCACCGGGATCCCCTGTCGCCGCGCCTCGTCGAATACAGCAAGCCCCGGCCGGAGTCCCGGCGATGTCACAATCACCTCCGCGTCGCCAATGGCGTTTTCCCCGCCGATGACCTCCACGCTGTCATCTAATTCTTCGATGGCATCGCTCAATTCTTCGACGGCAGCAATATCGCTGGCGACGACGGATTTATTGTGACGGGCCAATAGATTGGCGGCCGCAATACCGCTTCGGCCCAGTCCCCAGACGGCGTAGCGCTCGAATTGGAGCCACTGTTCCGATTCAGTCGTCACTGTCGCCTCCCTCGGCCAGAGGACCATCGAATCGCGGTTGGTCGCCCTCTTCGTGGGTCTCGGAAGCTCGGGCGGCCAGGGCGGCCTGGATGTGATCGGCGTGGCGCAATAGATCGTCGTCGCCAAAAAATACGGCGATATCGCCGGCAGCGCTGTGGTCGACGAGATGGGATTCGACCTCCTGGCCGTCCTCGGCCTCGATCACCGTGTCGACCCGTTCGGCGAGCACCGACGATAACTGCTCGACCGCCGAGTCGTCTCGACTGTCGGCGCCGACAAGGAGGACCTCGTCGCAGCCATCGAGGGCATCGGCAAACGCGTCGATATCACCGAAGTCACTGAGCGGACTCGGGGGCTGACAGACGGCGACCACACGGGCATCGTCGGCCGCTTTGTTCAACACCGATCGCAGCACGCGGCCGACGGCCGTCGGATGTCGCACAAAGTCCTTGACGATCGTGACACCGCCACCGGCAGCCACTGTATAGCGGTTTTCAAGCCCCTCGAATGTGCGAAGTGCCTCGGCAATGACGTCGATGTCAATTCCGAGTCGGTAAGCCACAGCCAGCGCTCCCAGGGCATTGACCGCATTGTAGCCGCCCGGAATCGACAGGCCGAATTCGCCGAGTTCCAGATCGCGGTGAAACGCCTTGAATTGAGACTCCGATCCGGCCCCCCGTTCACCTCGAAACTCGGCGCGATGCTCCAGCGCATATCCCGTCGGACGAAGCGCCAGACGGGAGACCAATTCGCGATTGCCCAGACAGTCCAGATTGATAAATGCCTCTTTGAGGCAGTGATTGGACTCCAAAAATTGCCGCATCGCTTCCACCAGCTCATCGATGCCGCCATAAAAGCCGCGCGAATCGGCTTCCAAAAAATTGCACACCACATAATCGCAGTGGATTTCGTGATGGGATGCGACCCGTTCATCGAGTTCGACGACAAACCACTCGCCGCCGCCATCTCGGCCTTCGACCCCGAAATTATGAGCCCTGGTACTGACGATAAATCCAGGGTCGCGGCCGGCGCAGTCGAGAATCCACGAAATCATGGCGCTCACCGTCGCCCGTCCATGGGTTCCGGTCACGCCGATGGAGCGCCCCGTGTCGATGAGATGACGCAATATCGCCGCCTCGTCGACGACGGCGACATCGAGCCGACGAGCGGCGTCGTATTCGGGGTTGCCGTCGCTGTGCTCCGAGGGCGCGACGACGAGATCGATATCATCAAAATCCCGGTCGCGGCGAAGGGACTCGATGGCGACTCCCGCTTCGCGAAGGCCGTCGAGTGCCGGAATG
>CAYUPT010000103.1:0-9756 GCA_964446725.1 uncultured Bradymonadales bacterium
CATTGTCGCTTTCGACTTCGATGAACTCGTCGTCATGGGGGATTCCGTCGCCGTCGCTATCGGGGTCGCAGATGTCGCCCCAGGCATCGTCGTCCAGATCGGCCTGGTCGGGGTTTTCATCGCCGGGACAGTTGTCGATGAGATCGCCGACGCCATCGCCGGCGGAGTCGAATTCGTCGGTGATTGGATGGCAGGCAAAGTAGACTTCGCGGACCGAGATGGTGGCCGGCGGCTCTTCGCCGTCGTCGACGGCCGGTCGGCCGACGATGCCAAAGCCCCGGGCATCGGGAAGCAGGTATGCCGACACGTCGCCGAAGTCGTCGAAGACATCGAGGTCGTATTCCGGGATGCGCTCGAAATCGCCCCAGCTTCGCTCAAAGAGCGCCGTCGTCGACGACTCCGCGTCGTCGGCCCGTTCGGCGACGAATCGCCCCGCTTTGCCGGTGTGTCGATCGAATACGTAGAGTTGCCCGCCGGGAGCGGGGACGGCGATCGGATCGACGTCCGACAGGTCTTCGGGATCGCCGTCATCGCCATCGTCGCCATCGCCGTTGTCGCCATCGCCGTCTCCGTCTCCGTCTCCGTCTCCGTCGCCGTCGCCGTCGCCATCGGACTCCTGGCTATCCTCCCACTGTTCTGGAATGGAGAGGCTGTGGAGGGCGACGCCTTGATGGGGAGCGCTTTGCGGCGCTGTGAAGTCGACCAGGTGCAGCTCCGAGGTCGTCTCCTGCCACAGGGCAACTCCGACGGTTCCGTCGGGATGCTGAAGTGTTTGGGGAGTGGCATCGAGGTCGCTGTATTCGCCCGTGGTTTCGCCGTCGGCAAATTGGAGACCCGAGGTCAGCAGTTGGGAATTGCGTCGAGCGAAACCGAAGCTCAGAGCCATCTCCACGGCCAACGTGTCCAGCTCCTCGCGGTACGTCAGATGGTGCACCTCGCCGTTGGGAAAGCGCACCGGCGTCGCGTCGGGGGCCAGATCGTACGCGCCGGGCGCATTGCCATGGTAATCCGGGCCATACGAGATCTCACCGTTCGCCGACAGTTGGGTCCATCCGCCCTCGCGCTCGCCGTTTCGAACGCCGGGGCTGATGATATATCCCCCGGTGTTGGTGGCCACAATGGTGCGCTCGGTGCCGGGAAATTCGAGTTGTTGTGGCTCCTGCCACTGGCCGCTGTGTCGGTCCAAAACGAGGACCGGACTGTCGGCGCGGTCATCGTCATCGACGGTACCGACGACCGGCAGCCAGCGGTTGTCGACGACGTGGGGGATTTCAAACTCGCCGGCCCGCAGATCGACGTCGTCAAAATCGAGGAGGCCGTCGTCGGCGTCGGTATGGCAATGCGCTTCGTCTGCACAGGCATCGCCGATGCCGTCGGCACTTCGATCGGACTGGTCGGGGTTGATGGTGTCCGGACAATTGTCGATGGCATCGAAGACACCGTCGCCGGCGGCATCGGGCAGACAGGCTCGCTGTAGCGAGTGCGGGGAGGCGCCAAATGCTTCGGTTTCTACGACGTAGACACATTCCAGGTCGTCGTTATCGAGGTGATCGCAGGTCTCGGTATCGCGACAGCGGGGCGCGCACCAGTGGCCGTTGTCGAGCTGGTAGCAATCCGTTCCCGAGGGGCATTCGCCGTCGTCACATTCACTCAAACAGACGGAACCGAAACACTCTCCGGACTGACAGTCGCTGTCTTCGCTACAGGACGCTCCGATGCCACCGGGCTCATCGGGGTCCCCATTGGTGGTGTTGGCATCGTTGTCATCATTGGCGTCGACGCCGACGTCCTGGCCATCGTTGAATTCGGCGGTGCTTTCGAAATCGTCGAAGTCCAGGGTACATCCGGTGGAGACGACGGCAGCGAAGATGGCGAGTAGAAGCGGTACCAGAGCGGGTGTGACAAATTGTTTCATTGCGTCCTCGGTACGGGACATCGGGACAGGAGCAACCTGGGAGACTGTTTTGCAGCGATCTAAAGAGTCGATCAAACGCTATCATGTCGAGAGATTCGATTGCAACGGCGGGCGGTTGTCAATGCCGGTTCGATGGACGGTACGCGAGCCTTTGTCGACGGGGGGCGAATGGGTCGCCAATCGCGAGGTCGGGGGTTGTGCTGTCGATCGGGCCCGGTCTGACGGTCTGTGGCGAATTTTGATTTCAAGCGTTCGGCTCAGATGACGGGACGTGTAGCGCCGGGAGATGCGCCGATATGCAGGATGATGACGTCCCGCGAACGGGGCGGGGCGATCGGCTCGATTCGGCGCCGCCCGTCGATTGGTTTACGAGACGACACGCAACATTGGGGACCGGATTGTCGACAATAGAAGTAGACAGCGAGGCCGGAGCATCGATGCCTGGCAGCCGATGCGCCACAATACTGGGCGGTAAACCAGGGGATTTGGCAATGGATCATCGTTTCAAAGCACAGCGATCGGGTCGCGATGGCCGGCGGCCGGGCCGTCGGATCGGCGGGGTATTCTTTGACCAGCCGGTCCGGGGCCCCACAATCGTATTTGCGCCGCGACGCCCGCCATCGGAGGATGGTCCGGCCCGGCTGTGGTGGACCCCGGCGGCGACGCCGGAGCTCATCGAGCAGGTCGGCGAAGCCCTGGCGGCTCGACCGAAGTCCGTCGATGCAATTGTCATCGGCGAGCTGGCCCGTTATCCATGGTCGCTCCGGGAGTGGCCGAAGTGGCTTGCGCGCTGGAGTCGCAGACCGGAGATGATCGAGGTGATTGTCGAGACCGATGGATTGGACCAACGGGCTCGGCACCAGCTCATCGAGCGGACGCGTCGCCAGGCGGCGTTGCACCACCACAGTTGCGATCCAGTCGCTCGCGCGGCGGCTGCAATCAGGGATTGGATGACCGGGAGAACGCCATGAATGTCGAGATTATCAGCAGTGATGTCAGCGATAATTATTTCTGTCTTTTTGCCGATGACGACGGGGTTGCGGCGGTCATCGATCCCATCGATGGAGACAAGGCCGTCGACGAAATTCGGCGCCGGGGATGGGAATTGGAGTACCTTCTCAACACCCACTTTCATCACGACCACATCGATGGCAATCAGGCTGTCATCGAGGCCTTTCCGGAGGCCCTGGTGGTCAGCGGAGAGGGCGACGCGGAGATGATTCAATCAGCATTCGACGGCGCCGACCAGCGAGGAGTCGATGCCACTGTTCGCGGCGGAGAGACCGTCGACGTCGGTCAGATCGAATTGCAGGTCCTCGATACGCCGGGCCATACGCCGGGACATATCAGTTTTTTATACGAGCACCATCTATTTAGCGGAGACACCATTTTTGTCGGCGGTGCCGGCAACTGTAAATTCGGCGGTGATCCGGGACAATTATTTGAAACCTTTCGCGATGTGCTGCGTTCGTTGCCGCCGGAGACCGTCTTTTACCCGGGCCACGACTACGCGATCCGCAATGCCGAGTTTTTGCTCAGCATCGAGCCGGAACATCCGGAGACCGAAAGCGTGTTACAGGAAGCCACAAGGGCCTCCGAAGAGGGCCGGCTGATGAAGACCACCCTCGGAAGAGAGCGCGCTTACAATGCCTTTATGCGATTTGATGACCCCGAATTACATCGGGCCCTCGAGAAGCGTTTTGGCGATGAATTCGACGCCGCAAAGTCGGAATCCGAAAGCGTCGGCGAGGCGGCGTTTCGATGCGTGCGCAGCCTTCGAAATCACTGGTAACCCCTGGAGTAGTCGCTACGTCGTCTGTTGTCGTTGACCAGAGCCCATTCATGCGTCCAACACATATCAAATTGCTGGTGGTTGCGGTCGCCGTCGTCGGTGTCGTCGGAGCCGTCATCGCCCCCTGGAATTTCTATGGGGACGCCGATCTCATCGATGCCGTCAATGACCTCGATGGACAGTGGGTCGATAGGCCGGCTCCGGAATTTGACCTGCCGGATCGGCAGGGCCGCACCCACAGTCTGTCGCAGTACCGCGGCCAGGTGGTGTTTTTGAATTTCTGGGCCAGTTTTTGCGAACCCTGTCGCGAGGAGATGCCGAGCATGGAGTCGCTGGTGCGTCAATATCGCGATCAGGGCCTTACGATGGTCGCCATCAGCGTCGATTCGGGATGGAATGACGTCGATCGGTTCATGGCCTCCTTTTTGCCCGGCGAGCGAAGTGCCATGACGGTATTGCTCAATGAGAGCGAATCGACGATGCATCGCTACGGCACGGAGATGTTGCCCGAGACCTATATCATCGATCGCGACGGTCGGATGGTGGCCCGTTTTGTGGGGGCCTACGACTGGAGCCGCCCGGAGATTCGCCAGATTATCGAGGGGCTTCTGTGACACGACTGCGGAGCCGATCGAGCAACTCGGGGCAGTGGCCGGTGGTGTGGAGCGCCGCGGTGGCGGTGCTCGTCGTCGGTTTCGGCATCGTCAATGCCGAGGCGGCAACACCGATCGAGGATGCCGATGAACTCCAGCGATTGTGCGACCTGGGCGATTCGGAAATCGACACCGATGACAGTCAGCAACGCCAGGAGTTTCACGAGCGCCGCCGCCAGGCGATCCACGACGTCTTTGAAATCGAATTGTCGGGGCTCGACGGCGACGTCGTGGACTACGACCGGGTCAGCGGCTTGCTGACGATCAGCGGGTTTCGCCACTACCGACCCTTTGACGGGGGACCGGCGCTGAGGTTTCGCAACGGCCGGATCCTCAGTTTTGAATTCGACGAACAGCGGGCCCACGATTTGATGGCGCGAATGCGCATGGAGACGGTGACCCTTCGCGTCGGTGTCGCCGCTGTGGCCCACAGTGACTACGACACCGACTTTTGTCCGGCCGTCGACGACGATCCGGGGCGGCGACTCGATGTGGATCTGTTGTACGCCCGGCTCGTCGATACGGAGTCGTCCGTCGACGACGGCGGTCAGGTCTTGGCGTCCTACCAGACGCGGTTCGGCCATCAGTGGGCACTTCGCAACGAGCGGGCCTTTATCAATGCCGTGGGCGCAGGCGTCCCGCAGGTCGAGATCAGTCACTTCCAGTGGCGACCGGCCGGACAGGATTGGGGCGATGACTTCGGCGATGAGCAGCGCCCCGACGAACTCGACGATGTCGAATCGGAGCTTCGCACCGAAGTCGAGCGTATCCTCTATCCGTGCTATCTGCAGGCGCTGTCGACCAATGCCTCCCTGCAGGGCGCGATCGTCGTCGAGATCCCCTGTCAGTCCGGAGTCGAACTCGAAGCCCGGTTTTTGATGGACACCATCCGAGAATACCCCATCCGCCATTGTTTCCAGGAGCGCCTGAGTCGACTTGATGCGCTGACGGAGGCCATCGACATCGATGCCGTCGACGCGCTCAAGGCGACGATCTTGTTGCGCCGCAATTAAGAGGCGGTCCACGACGGTGTCGGTCGTCAGGGGACTGTGAACATCGATAATTCGGTGGGGGATCGGCGCCGCGGGCGGTAAATTTTTAGCGTCTCCTCTCTCGATGTGGTATCCCCTGCGGTGTAGTTCGGCGAATATCGAGCGGTTTCACCGATGAGACAGCATGCTCCACTGGATAAAACGCAGAATCGAGGCGGTCGGGACGTACGTCATCGGTTTGATCGAAGAACTGGGGCGGATCGTCACGCTTTTTGTCCAGACCGTCATCTGGACCTTTCGGCCGCCGTACCGCATCAAGGTGATCTTCCAGAATCTGGAATCCGTCGGTGTCGGCAGTCTTCCCATCGTGTTGTTGACGGGACTCTTTGCCGGGCTGGTACTGGCCTATCAATCCGATTACGCCTTTCGGCTCTTTAATGCCGAAACGCTGGTCGGCGCCACCGTCGCCGTCAGTCTGCTCCGCGAACTGGGACCGGTCTTTACGGGCCTGATGGTCGCCGGACGCACGGGCAGTTCGATGACCACAGAACTGGGGACAATGCGCGTCAGCGAACAGATCGACGCCATGGCGGTGATGGCCGTCAACCCCGTTCAATATCTGGTGATGCCCCGAGTCGTGGCCACGCTGGTGATGCTGCCGGTGCTCAATATGCTGTTTAATTTTGTGGGGATCGGAGCCGCCTACGGATTGTCTGTGGGCTATATGAATTCCGATCCGGGAATCTTTATCCATCACATCACGCGATTTGTCTCCGCCCAGGATTTCCTATTCAGTACTATCAAGGCCGGTGTCTTCGGCCTGATCATCGGGCTGGTGGGATGTTATAAGGGATTTTATGCCTCCGGTGGCGCCAAGGGCGTCGGGGAGGCGACGACGTCTTCGGTGGTCATGGCCAGCGTACTGATTTTGCTGTCGGACTACATGATGACGACCATGATGTGGTCGCTTTGATGTCGAACGCTGTCGCGCAGTCTCAACAGGGATGCGACTCATGAATATGAGCGATTTTTTTACCCCCTTGAAAGTTGGAATTCTGGTGCTCGCGGGAGCGGCCGCCGGCATCTCGATGGTCGTCGTGTTGAGCGGTGATTTTCGGACCGACGGCGACCGCAACACCTATTCGGCGTACCTCAACGATGTCACCGGGCTCGCCGTGCAGTCGCGCGTCCACCAGGCGGGCGTGCCGGTGGGGCGCATCGAGTCCATCGAATTGGTCGGCGAACAGGCCCGGGTCGATATCTCGGTGCGACGCGATATCGAGCTTCGCGAAGGCGAACTCGAGGACGGTCAATACGTCAACGGGGCCACCGTCTCGAAACGACAGGCCAGCATGATCGGAGATTATTTTCTGAAAATCACGCCCGGTCAAATGGGGCGGGTTCTCGAGGATGGCGACACGATTCCGACGGTCATCGAAGACGCCGGCTTAGATCAGATGTTTGAGCGGCTCAATGATATCACCGCCGATATCCAGGAGGTGACCCGCTCGCTGGCGGCGGTCTTTGGCGGCGACGAGGCCCGAGACGTCATCCAGCAGATGGTCAACGACCTGCGCGACATGCTGCAGACGCTCAATCGCTTCGTCGACACCAACAGCGCCCAGATCGATCAACTCGTCGCCGACGCCACCAATATCAGCCGCGATGTCAGTCAACTCACCGAACAGGGCTCGCAGTCCATCGATCGGATTCTCCGGGATACGGAGGCTATCGTCGAAGAGGTGCGGTTTATTATCGGTCAGTCCACCACCGACGTGCAGGCCGGTCTGGGGACGCTCCAGGGCACGCTGTCGCGGCTGCAGCACACACTCGATTCGTTTAATTACAGCATGCAGAACGTCCAGGACATCACCGAGAAGGTCAACGAGGGCGAAGGGACGGTCGGCCAGCTGATCAACAACCCCAATATCGCCCAGCACTCCGAGCAGATTCTGGAGGACGGAAGTGGATTTTTGAGACGGCTGACCCGGCTGCGCACCATCGTCGAGTTGCGCAGCGAATACCACATGGCCAATCAGCAGCTCAAAAACGTCTTTGGAGTCCGACTGCAGCCCGACGAGCACAAGTACTATCTCTTTGAATTCGTCGATGATTTCCGGGGGACGACGACCGTCGAGACCGAGCGCGTCAGCACCACCGATTCCGGGGCCGATGACCCGCTGTATCAGGAGACGCGTACCCGGACGACCGACGAATTTAAATTCAGTCTGATCATGGGGCGCTCTTTTCAGGCCGCCGACTGGCTGCGGGTGGGCGGCCGATTTGGCATCATCGAGAGTTCCGGCGGAATCGGCGCCGAACTGGGTTTTCTGCAAAATCAGCAGCTGGAGGTCAATACCGACCTCTTTGACTTCGCCGCCGCCGAAAACCCGCGAGTGCGGGCCTGGAGTACCTACCGGTTTCTGGAATTCGCCTACCTTTCGGCGGGCATCGACGACGCCATCAACCCCGATCGGCGCGACTACTTTATCGGTGCCGGCATCCGATTTGACGACGAAGACCTGAGCACGCTGCTGACCACCGTCGGCGTTCCCGACCTCTAATGAGACGTCGGTGCCGGTCCGGCCGGCGCTGTGGACGCCGCCGTCTACAGTTGAGACACTGGAATGCGTGTTGAGCCAGCACGCGTTTCTAAAGAGCGACGGGCGATGGCCGCCGGATGACCATGAGGCTGTGACGTGATCGGTGTCGACAATAATGTGCAGGGGGCACTGCTGGTGGCGGTGTTGATGGCCGCGGTGGCGGCGACGGCGTCGGCCCAGCAGTCCGAGCGCGGCGATCGGGTTATTCACCGATATTTCGATGCCGGCCAGTGGTTTGACGAGTCGGGCGGGGAGACGCAGTCCGATGGTGACCGGGGAGACGCCCCCCGGCGCCGGGCCCATCAGCCATCGCCGGGCGATGGCGACGCCCCTGGATTGTGGCTTTCGCCGGGCGAAGGAGAATGGATCTGGACCGGTGATGGGCCGATTGGGCCCGGCGATGTCGAAGAGCCTCATGGAAACCTCGATGCCGGCGGCGCAGAGACCCAACTGGACGGCGAGACCGATCAGGTCGACCAACTCGACTACCAGGCCAGCTTCGACCCCAGTGTGGTCCCCTTTAAGCGCGTCGGGGTCCAGAATCGGGTTCGACGCCACGCCGATGGCCAGTACGCCGCCTATCTCGATGCCGGTTCTTACCGACCCGTCGATGTCGGCGGCCCACAGGGCACGGGCGAGCGCTTCTGGGGGAGCTTTTTGCTCGACGTCGACAGCCGCGACTACCGGCCCATCCCCAGTATTTCGCCGCAGCAACAGGTGGTCTCGATACAGACCGAACCCGATGTCGATGTGGAGTTGGCCCGCGACGACGCCGACAACTTCTATCTTCGCACCGACTTCGAGGGGCTTGTTCGCGTCAATCTGGAGCTGATCGTCGATGACTTTTACTTCGGTGGCGCCATCGATCACTCCGTGCGATGGGAGCAATTCGAGGGAGTACAGCGATTCGATGAGCCGATGATGCGCCGGGCCGCGCAGGTTCACGCTCTGATCGGTATTGATCGCGACGAAATGTCACCGGCGCAGGTGCTAAATCGGCTCGTCGAGTATCACCGCGAATTCGAGGCGCGGCCCTCGCCCGAAACCGGCGGCGATCGCTATCTGGAGATCAGCGAAGAACGCGTCGGCGTCTGCCGCCACCGGGGCCTGACGTTTCTGATTTCGGCGCAGGCCATCGGCTTCGATGTGCGCTACGTCTACAACGAGGCGCATGCCTTCGTGGAAGTCCACTGGCCCGGCCAGGGCTGGCGCCGCATCGATCTGGGCGGCGTCGCCGATGAATTCAGCTACCAAAATGACGGCGGTGGTGATGTTCACGATGGGTTGTGGGACGGGGAGTTTCCGCGGCCCGACAATTACGAAGAGGAATTGGCGGCCATGGGCAGTGACGACGCCGTGGAAGTCGATGGCGAGCAGGTGGAAGCCGACGATGCTGGCGATGACGTCGAGGTCGCGTCCGGCGATACAGGTACTGACGACAAGGAGGTCGAAATCCTGGAGGTCGATGGTCCGATGTTGCGCGGCGAGACCGTCGAGATCCGCGGACGACTCCAGTCCCGACAGCCGGGAGCGACGGTGGAAATCCTACTCGTGCCCGCCGGAGCTCGCACCTTCGAGCAGGCCATTTCCGTCGGCGAAGGGGTCTCCGACGACGCCGGCTATATTTCGGGCGACTGGGACGTTCCCAGCGACGCCGGACTGGGGCGCTGGCGTCTCGAGGGCCGCATCGTCGAACCCTGAAACAGGGGCCGCGGAATGGGCTGGTCGATGCTCGCCCAGTCATCGCACGAGCTAGCTGATACGACCATCGCAGGAGCTAGCTGATACGACCATCGCAGGA
>CAYUPT010000104.1:0-9689 GCA_964446725.1 uncultured Bradymonadales bacterium
CGGGGCCGAGTCTCGAATCAAGCCCCTTTTTGACGACTGCGACTGACGAGGAGAAGAACGATGAGCCAGACGACCGACGAAGAAATCAAAAAAATCGCCCGCCTTCACGATCTGGGCATGCTGTTGTACGTCGTATACCGACAGACCGACTACATCAGCGGGGTGCTGCACTTCGCGGAACCGATGGGCGACGATGAGTGCCCCGACCATCTCATCGATCCGCCGGATTTTATGAAAGGGGGCTGGACCTGGTACCACGAGCTCTCGGTGGTACTGCATCCCGAAAAAGGGGCGTTACTGTTGCGCAAGACCGGCACCAGCGGACCTTCCGAGGTGCTGTCGGCCAGGATCGAGGAGACCTACTCGACGCTGACGAATCTGGAGTGGAAGATTCGGCGCCGCCTCGAGCAACTCGGCTACTGGAAGAACCGCCCGTTCACCATGGGCCCCGGCGTTGTCACCACCTCCGCCTGTCCCCCGGAGGCCCGGCCGGCCAGCGTCCCGGACGCCGCGATCATCGACCGCGATGATATTGCTCGACTCCCCGAGCACATCGACCGCCTCTTTGACCACTACGCCACGGAATCGGCGAAACCGGTCTCCGAGTGGGGTCATCGGCTCATCGAAGACCTGACCGACTCCCCGGGCTTTGTGGGCGGTTTCATCGATGAGGAATCGATCGCCGAAAACTATCACGACTGGGGACCGGACCTGGAGGGTATCGTCGAACCCGTGGCATGACCGCCCCTTGCGGGCATCCCGTCGTTGGGGGGGCGCGATTCCGGAGTCATGACCACCGGCTCTATCGCCCTCCCCTCCGGATTTGGTACCGTGAGCTACACATAAACGACCTTATTGGTTATTGGCTCCAATCGGCGGTGATAGTCATGGCAACCCGAGCATCTTGTGTATTGGCACTGGTCCTACTGGCCGCGACCTGGATTTCGGGGTGTGCGGCCGGCGAACAGGCGCATCAGGCCCCGGAACTGAGTCTGGACGTCAGCGCCGAAGAATCCTATGTGGCCGGCGAAGACGTAGTTCGGATCCATATTTTGGCCACCGATCCCCAAGATCAGAATCTTGAATTCGAACTCGTGGAAGGGCCGGAACGGGCGACGTTTACCACCTTCCGAAACGAGGCGGTCTTTGACTGGGCGCCCATCGCCAGTGACGTCACCGACGGCGATCCCCACCGACTGGTATTTTCAGCGACCAACGACGCCGGCCTGACCTCCGAGCGGGCCGTCAACGTCCATATCGATGCCGGTGATACAGCGACGCGTTTCGTCAGCCCGACCAGTCACCTCTATGACCCGACCGGCGATCAGCCGCTGAGCTTTGATGTGGAAGTCGAGAGTGACGAGGCGTCGCTTGTGGTCCTGACCATGGATCGCGATCGCTCTCCCGGGGGCGCAGAATTTGAGCAGGTCGAAGACTTCAAGGGGACTTTTGAGTGGATGCCCAGCCCCGGCCAGCGCCAGCAACGGATCCATCACGTCGTCTTTGAGGCCGACGACGACACCGATGTCATCGAACAGGAAGTCACCATCGTCATTCCCCGCTCCAGTCCCGGGACGACGCCTCCGGCGGGAAACGACCGGAACAACCAGTGCAGTGAAGACGAGGTGATCTCACACACGCCCCTGGAGGCCCAGCGCCACGCCCAGCCCTACGAGATTCAAGGCAGTCTCGACGATCCAACGCGGGACTGGCAGGAGGTCCTGTTGTACTGGACCGACGACGATCCCCTGGACGACGACCCCGAATACAACGCCGAGATATTGACCCTCGACGGCGATGAATTTTCGGGCCAGATTCCCAATCCCCTGCTCGGCGCCGGTGACACACTGGAGACCTCCTATTCGATCTGCGCCTTCGAAGCCGGCGAATCCGGTGACGTGGTCTGTGCCCCCGAGGAATTCGTGTATCGCTTCGTCGCCTATTCGCCGGACGACCAAAAATGCCGAGACGACGGCATCGATATGGGCGAGCCGCAACGGGCTGGCGACATCTCATTTACCGCCTGGAACGACTATCGAGTCTGTCAGGATACCCCGAAGTATCACACCGCCGAGATTGCGGAGGGTGAGTCCGTGGAAATCGCCGTCTCCCTTCCCGCCGCCCGCAGTCCCGACATCGATCTGAGCGTCAACGGCGAAGCGGCGGATATCGAAATACTGCCGTGCATCGGTCTGGCCTATGGCGTCGTCGACGGGCCGGCCGATGTGGAACTTCGGGTCGCCGGCGACGACCTTCCCTACCACATCACGGCCTTCGACCAGGCGGACCAGTGTCCCGGAGCGGAATACGAACCCAACGACACTCCCGACGACGCGATATTGAGCACCGACGATATGGCGGTATTCGACGACATGGCCATCTGCACCGACGGCGACCGAGACGTCTACGCCATGGAATTGGTCGCCGGAGATCGACTCGAGGCGTACCTGTGGTTTGACCACCAGTACGGGGATCTGGATATGACCCTATTTGCCCCGTCCCAGTCCGATGCCGTCGTCGACGACGGCGTCGGTATCGCCCAGGGATGGTCCAGCGATGACGATGAGTGGATCTCGCAGGTCACCGACGAATCGGGACTCCACTACCTGTCGATCGTCACCTCCAGTACGCCCAACGACTACCAACTGATCTACGAGCGAATCTGCCAGGTCACCGACTCCTTCGCCGGCAACCACAGCCGGGACGACGCCCGGGAACTCGACTTCGGGGATCACGGCGGACTCAAGTTGTGCGAAGGCCAGCCCGATTACTACCGCCTCGAACACAGTGGAAGCGATGACGTCACCTGGCTCGGTGAGGTCATCGTCGAATACGGCGATGCCGACCTCGTCGACGTCACCCTCTACGACGACGACAATAACGAGGTCGGCGTCGTAGACACCGTCGATGACCGAATCGAGTTTGAGGTCTCCCCGCAACCAGCACAGAAGATCGACGTCGCCATCGAATCTTCGCAGCCCGCCATCTACGAGTTGGTGGTCCTGGAATTCGACTCCTGATACCGGGCTCACCGCAGCCCGCGGGATATCCGACGACCGCTTCTCAGTGCAGTATGTGGAGGTACCAATCTATCAGGCTTCCCTCGTCGAGGTGGGCCCGGTCGGCGATGTGGAGTTGCCATGTTCCCTCCACATCGGTTCCGCGAAAGGCGTCGACATCATACTCCTCGATGATGTCCCACCCCGAAGAACCGTCGGCCTCCCGAAGCTCGACGGTCTCGCCGTCGGGAGCCGTCAACTCCAATTCGATATCGCCGTTGTAGGTGTGTTCGATCCAGATTTCGCTGGTCAACTCTTTGATTTCGCCGGGTTCATCGACGGTGATCTCGACCTGCACGCCCTCCGGATCGTCGTCTGGAATCACCACCGAGTCCCCGTCCCACTCGTAGGTGTAGAGCTCCGCCTGGTGGTCGACGCACGTGGCGTCCTCACAGATCGCGTCGGCGCCACAACGATTGCCGCAGGCACCGCAGTTGTCGGCATTGATGGGCACACAGACGCCATCGCACTCCAGCTCGTCTGCCGAACACTCCAGCGGCTCAATGGGGTCTGGAATATGCTGTGGCTCCGGGGTGGCGGCGACTCGGCCGCTTTTGAATTCCTCGACGTAGTCATAGGAGATAAAGCCATACCCGTCGCCGTGCGGATTATTGGCCCCGAAGCCCCCGGTCCCCCAGCTATTTTTGAAGATGAAGAAGCCCTGCTCGGTCACCGGCTCCCCATCGGCATCGACCATCACCTCTCCGTCACCGTCGCGCCGCTCGACTTCCAGTTCGTCGTCCCAACCGACCAGAAGTATTGAATGACCGGCTCGATTTTGTCGGCTGTATTCCTTGTCGGCATCATTGGGATACAGGACGTAGCCGTTGCGCAGATATTCGGCGTTGGTCGTCAGCTCAGACGCCCCGTGGTTCCAGGCCTGATAGTAGAAATCACCGCCGACGACCACCGCCTCCTGCCGATTGTGAATGTGGGACTTGATGTCGTCGGTTCGCGTTGAAATCCAGCGGCCCGACGGCAGTCGAAATCGGGGGGCGTCCTCGGCTTCCTGGGGCGGATGCCCGTTGGTAAAACATCGCGTCGGCCGGTCCTCGCCCTGACATTCCTCGTCGTCTTGAGCGCTCCAGGGACTGCTCTCGTAGGCCCAGAGACTCTCTTCGACGACGCCGTGATCGCTGATCGCCTCCAGATTGTATCGGGCATTGGAGCCCGAGGAATCCGGAAAGCTGCCGGCTTCGAATTTGGCGGCCCACTGAAGGTACTGCTCGGAGAACTGCGGATCGGAGACGGTCCCCTCCTTGATATACAGATGCTCCATCAGCCCCACCGTCGAGAATACCGAACAGACGCCCCGGCTTCCCTGATTGCTGACCGGTGACTGCGTATCGACGACGTCAAATTGGGCGGGATAGCTCTGATCGGCCTTGTTCTCGGAGGGCAGTTCTGCGTTGTCCGGCGCCCCGTCGAGCAGCGTGTCCAGATCTTCGAGCGGCGGAAGGAATTCTCCTTCGGCCGGCGTCGTCTCCCCTTCGTCAGTGGGTTGCTCCGTTCCACAGGCCGAAAGTACAAGGCCCGTCAATAGGACGACAGACCACCAGGTCACTCGTTGTGTGCAGTGCATCGCGCACCTTATCGTGGAATCCAAAAATGCCATTGGGAACACCGCCCCATCCCATGCGGCGCCCGGTCCGTATTCATGATATGCCCCTCAAGAGAGCAGACACCGCCGATATTTTCAAGCCATGAACGCTGATTCATTATTCGACGGGAAGGATCTGCTCCAGGTAGGCGCGATTGACGGCGTTAAACGACCCCGGACCGGCGCCGTCGACTTCTCCTCGGTGTTCGAAGCTGCGCTCTGAGCCGGCGTCCATGATGTAGCCCCCACCGCCGACGTTGTGAAATCGATGACCCGGCTCTTCCCAATCGCCCTCAAAGTGAGCCAGCCCCAGTGCATGGCCCATCTCGTGGGAAACCGTATTTCCGACGAGATTTCCAAAAACTCGAATCGCCTCCGCAATCCGTGGTGAGCGATCCCCGTCGGGCCACTCCGTCGCCCGGACCGGTCGCCCACCGAGTTCGTCCATAAAGGGGCCAAAGATGTCGTCGAACCGCTTCGAGGCGTGGCCCATCTCGGGATGGAGCGTGGGACTAAACCGCGCGATCGACTCCACGAAGATTCCGCCGTAGGGATTGTTGTACTCCTCGCCGGTGTCGGGGTTGATGCCGCCGAGGATGTCATCGATATGTAGATTTCCGGTATCCTTGGGCTGGTCGTGGTAGGTGTTATCGAACCCAAAGGCGTAGTTTCCCGTGGGGTCCGGACCACTCATCTCGATGGTGGCGTAGTCGGCAAAGTGGTCGGGCCGTCGGTCCACAAATTCGATGTTAATTCCGTCGTAGTCTCGGTGGACGACCTCCAAAATTCGGTCCCGGATCTCGCGCTCTACATTGGCCAGGCCGTAGCGATCGAGGGCCACTGAAAAGGCCGGGAGATATTTTAGATACACCACCTGACGGGTCGAAAGGATCTCAAAACTCCCCTCCCAGCCGATACCCTCCAGTTCTCCGTATTCATCGTAGACCACGGGCGTAATGGTGCCCTCGAAGACTCCCGGCGTCGCAGCCAGCCCCTCCAGTCTTCGATCGACGACCCGGTACCACAGATCCTGGCGAATGAGTTCACCGGAAGTGACCTCGTAGGGCGGATGTTCCAGGGCTGAGGCCCCCTCAAAACGGCGCACCTCCCGGTCGGGATCGGAGGGCATCAACGTTCCTTCAAAGCGCAATAACATCCCGATGTTATCGCTGCTGGACCGAGGGACAAATCCCCGGCCGTGGAGTTCGACCAGTTGACCTCTGCTCGCCGCCTTGGGCGCGACACTGGCGACAAATGTCGTGTCCATATCGGCCGACCACTGGCGGGCATCGCTGTCCCCCTTTACAACCGCGCCGTCGGCAAATCGATTTTCGAATCGAAGGGTGATCTCCAGCGCTCCCGGATGGACCCCGACGACTGCCGGATCCAGTCTTACCTGCCCCGCCTCCCGGTCCCCGCTCCACTCCACGGGTAGCGTCTCGCCGCTCAAATCGATGGTATGCCCCCGTTCTGCCTCCAGTTGTCCATCGTCGATGACCGCCACCGTCTGCCCCTCACCGGCGCGTAGAATCCCGCTTCCGGTGACGTCGATGGCAGCATTGGCAAATATCTGTGATGGAGCATCGAAGGCGAGATCCGGTGCCAACTCCTCGACGAAGCGCCACGAGACATCGTCGAGGTGACCGACCGTTGAAATCCCGACCACATCCTCCATTTCAACTGACAGCGCCCCCTGAAATCGGGCTCCGTCGCCGGGTTCAAGTCGCGGCCAGAGCTCATCGCTGGCCGATAGCGACACCTGGAGGTCACCGATATCTCCGTCGCGCTCGGGCGCGGCGGAGAACTCCTCATCGATGGTGCGGCCTTGCATTTCTCCAACCACCGATATTTGTACTTGCTCGGCTTCGATTCGATCGCTTCCAAGTAGCCTGATCTCGATCTCCGAGGTGGGAACGACGAGTTCCTGGTCGCTCTCCAGGGCAATCGTTCTCCGCGGCTCTTCGGCGGCATCCTCGCTCTCCGAACAGGCGATCAGGGCGCACCCCAGCGACAACGCGACGGCGATCGCGCAATGACGTCCAGCGCTATAGCCCATTGGACTCATAAGAGAACGGAGAGTGGAAAACGCCAGCGTCGAATGCCCGAATTCAAAACCGGTACCCGACAAAAAAACAAAGCCGTCGGAACAACGACCAACGGACACAATTGTCACCACGAGTCTCAAAGAATGACTGCTGAGAGTCCGCTTGGCAATACGCGCTGCTGTGAAGGGTGACCGACCGTCTCGCGACAGCAGTGCGATGCATTCGACCAACGGTCTTTTGCACCGATGCGAGGCGATGTCCACTGAAGCTTCCAGCGACCTCACTACTCGCCTTCGCAACCTTGTGTCGACGAGAGCTATCTTGAATTGTTATTTTCTCCATATCTCCCGCAGGCGCCAGCGATTTACTGAGCTTTCAGCCCCACTGTCATGGCCTGGTTTCGCCACCTTCTCGAGGTTGCCGCCCCGGGCTACCCCTGGTTTGAAGACCCCGCGTGGTGCGAACTCTGGAACACCATGCCCCGCTGATTGCGGCGACTCTGGCAACCCCAGCCTCGAACGTTTCCCCCTGTCACGACGTGCTCTAACCTTGCCGACCAAGTCACGTGAGCCCCGATCATCCACGACGCGTTTACTGCGGCGCATCAGACATCGACAGTCCGTGTTCTCACCCCAGGGGCTCTTCCTGGCGTTGCTCGCGGGCGCGTCACGACATTTCATGAGTGCGGGCTACATTACGTACAACTGCCCTGCACTTGCAATTGCTCTACCGTCAGCGAAGAATATTTCCTCACTTGCTCTATCACGCCATCAGGAAAAGATATGAATCCCCGAATAGCACCCTGTATTGCAGTCATTGTGGCGGTATCACTGATGACCACCGTCGCCTGCTCGAGCGATGGCGACAAGGTGGACGGCACTCCCTCCTCTGAGCCTCTACAAACACAAGCAGCCGACGACGAACGAGCAGGCGACGCCACTGATAATGGCGACATGACGGAGCAATTTGTCGAACAATACGCCATCCTGTACGTCATCGGCAATGCTGAACGTCGACTGAGTTGCCACTGCGAATACGAGAATTTGGGATTTGACAACTCCCAGGAATGCATTGCCGAATACCTCGGCGGCATCAGTGAGTTAGACGAACAGAAAGAATGCTTCATGGACGCTATCGACCAGCTCGGCGAACCACCGCCGGAAGCCATTGAGTACTTCGGCTGCATGGAAGACTATCTCAACGCCGGTGCCGAATGCCTGGAAGATGATCTGGAAAACGACTACTGCGATCGGCGCCAGAACACGGGGGCGATTGGCGAATTTGAAGCTTGTGTCGAGCCATACGAGGACGAACTCGATGCCTGTGAACAGGAACTCGAACAGTCCGGTGAGACGGTCCTCCAGTGGATGGCGGAGTTCCAGGAATCGACCTTCCGTTGTCCGTAAGACGCCCGTCACACCGGTCCTCACAACGCCGGAACGTCCTCCCGGCGGCAGGGGCTAAATCGTCCTGGAGCGCTAGTACCGTTTTGCGCAACGACGGCTCAGTCTCGCCACTGCCAGATCAACTCCGTGGCATCCAGTTGTGGCGACGACGGACCGCTAATACCCCGCAGTACACCGTCTCTGGGCGGCCAGGTATGCCCCATACCATCGACGACGAAGTATCGAAGCCCGTCTTCGCTTCCACATCCGGTAAAGCGCGTTCGCCGAACGCGCGTCGAGTCCTCGTCGTCGACCGGTTCCAGATCGTCAATTTCGGGTTCGGACTCGCAATTCAGCGCCTCGGCCCACCACTCCATGGTCGACGTCGCGGACTCCACATCTCCGCCGGCGCCGAGTCGCTCGAAATTGTCGTGTACAACCGCTCCGCCATCGATGTCGATCAGAGGATCTTCAGTTCCCTGAATCCCCAGCACCTTCAGTGAATCGGTGGGTCGACAATCCTCCTTGAGCGCCGTCGGCATGGCGGCGATAACCGGGGCAATCCCGGTAAATCGATCGCCTGCTTCACAGCCGATGCGAAAACTCATCATCCCTCCATTCGACGGGCCGGTGGCGACCACCGACGAGGCATCGATCTCCAGGTTGGCCTCCAGAGCATCGAGCAAGGCCAACACAAACTCGACATCATCGACGCCGTCCACGTCGGCGTCTGTCACCCCGCGACCATCGGCCCAGCGTCCACCGAAGGCCTCCGGATAGACCACGACGCCGCCATCCACATCGGCCTGTTGTTCGAACCCGAGATTGCGGATCCGGTCGATGTCGCCGCCTCCACCGTGCAATACGAAGAGCAGCGTCGAATCCGATTCACTACCGCTCTCGGGCAGATACACGGCGAAGTCGCGCTGCCGGTCGTCGACCTCCATCGCGCCCCGGTGAAATCCCGGCTTTTGGGCAAATGACGCCTCGCTCCAGCGTTCTCCCTCCGGCCCCAGATCGGTCTGCTCTTCGTTTCCCGCCGTCGACATACAGCCACAGCTTGCGAGGAGCCACAACACGGAAACGAGCACCACCACCGCTCCATTTATCGGCGATCTGGCACGTCGACACCTGGTCCCCACTGCATTCTCGATATCATCTGCTGTCATCACTTATAACTCCTTGAGCCGAAGTTGACGGTAGCAGGCTGCAAAGTCGAGGGCGTGCTGGGCAAGGCGCGGTGACGAAGCGATGCCGGAGGCATCGTTGAGCGAGCCGCAACGCAGATCCAGCGCGTTCTCGACGCGTCAGACACACCGTCAACGAGTGCTCAAGGCGTAGTACCCGCTTGGACAGAAAACGCCTCGACGACGGTTCTCAGTTGGCGCCACCCATCGGTCGACCAGATTCCGCACTGGACCGATCACAGGCCGGGACGAAAAGCACTCAAGAACCGTCACTTCCAGTCTACCGAGTGTCTTAAACCTTTTCAACAATCTCGCCCCCTTCCAAAGCCCCCAATACACCTTGCGCTATCGGGGAATACGCCTTGTGAGCTAGACCGGAGGCCGGCGGCAATCGAAGGCCCCGATATGCCTTG
>CAYUPT010000105.1:0-9651 GCA_964446725.1 uncultured Bradymonadales bacterium
GATATACGAGCCAGACCACGAATTGGTCTACACTTCGCAATACACCAGCAGTGGTGTGGAGACGGTGACCTGGGAGTTTGACAGCGACCGCACCTACATCCTTCGCATTGGCGGAGATAGTGAATCGCACGACTGGCCTTTTGATTACCAGTTGACCTTCGATGAACTTTGAGTCACGCGGCCGTCGTTGTCACCGATGATGTCGGTGGCAATTGGATCGCACTGTTTTAGCGCAACGCTTTGATCACGATCATTCGTGGCACCAGTGAGGAGTAACATCACCATGAGGAAGTTCGCATACTTGTTGAGTTGGGTTGCCGGGTTAGCGGCGATTGTCGCGGTGAGTCTCTCCGGTTGTGGTGGCGCGGAATGCGCTGACGGTACGGTCGAGCAAGACGGTGAATGTGTGCTGTCCGAGGACTTCGACTGTCCCGACGGTGAAGTCTACCACGAAGGTGACGAAGAATGTGTCACGGAGCGCGACTGCGGACCCAATACCAGCCTCGACGGCGACGTCTGTGTCGCCGATGAGCCCGCCGAATGTGGCGAGGGCACCGAACTGGATGCGCAGACCAATCAATGTCACACCACGGATCTGGTCTGCGAGGGCAATACGGCGTTTTCCGCCCAGGAAGATCGCTGTGTTCCCACCGATGAGGTCTGCCAGGACGGTACGGAATACGATGAGGAGACCCACCTCTGTTATCCGGCCGGAGAATGTCAGCCCGGCGACGTGATCATCGACGGGTTTTGCGCCTCCGAAATCGAGGCGCGGGCCGCCGATGCGGACTACGTCGCCGATAGCAACACCAATCCCGAATTCGGCGGCGAGCCGGTCGATATCGACATCGATGTCGTGGAGCAGGAATTTGATTTCACCGGAACCATCGACGGGCCCTCCGATCTCGACGGCGACGGCATGGAGAACCAACATCTCGATGTCTTTCGCTTTGAGGCCGAAGCCGGAGAGTGGTTCGAGATCACCATCCGCTCGATTGGCCTTCCGGACCCGGCGTTTGTGGTGACCTCGGAAGATGGCCTCGGTTACTACGAGCGCTTTACCGCCGATGGAACGGGCAACTACAAGTCGCGACAGATCGCGGTGCCCGAAGACGGAAACTATTTGGTGACCGTATTTCCCGGCGCCATTCACTACGGCGATCAATTCGGTATCGGCGGCGATCAGTGGGACTACCTGGGAAGTATCCGCCAACTCGATGATGTGCAGCCCGAATTCCACGATTTCAGTCAGGACAACCTGACGGGAAGTCTGGGCGACGGGACCGACAATTTTGTTCACTACGATGATATGGAACAACAAGACGGTCAGTTCTTTCTGGCCAGTTGGCTCCAGGCGCCGGAGTCGACGGAATTCCTCGTTCAGGCGTGGGCGTCACCGACGGATTATCTCGGTGAGTTTGAGGGGGAATCCCCGCGGATTCCAATTCCGGATTCCGAGGAGCTATTTTTGGTCATCGATTGGAAAACCTCATACGGTTTCCACGATATGGAATACGAACTCAGCGCCGCTACGGGGCTGACCCTGCTTCCCAACACCGAGCAACAGGTCGTGGTCGACGCCGAGGATTTTGACGCTCTTGTCGCGGGCTTCGACAGTGAATCGACGAGTTCGTTGGATGTGAGCATTATCGACGACGATGGCTTTGTCGTCGAAGAAGGGGCGATCACCAGAAATGACTCGCTGGATGTTATGAATCTCGATGAGGGCGCGTACACGGTGATCTATGACAATACCGGCAGCGAGGACTTCCAGTTTTTCGAGACCGATGTCGAGGTGGTGCCGCCCGGGGGCGATACGACGTTTGAGGCCAGTGAGGAGGACCTCATCGAGATCAGTCAGGACAATGACAGCGGCGAGCCGCTGGATATCCTTCTGGTTCACGAAGACAGCGGCGAGTTGTTGATCGATGAAGCGATCGACGCCGAGTCGTCTTCCAGTTTTGATGAACCACTGGTGTACGAGGTCGACGAACAGGACGGTAACCTCACCTTTTACTACTACGATCTTCACGACATGGAGGGCCTGAACGTCGACGCCACGCTCGGCGCCTTGACGGATCTGGCAAATTTCAATGCCGCCGATGATGACTTCGTGGTCATCAGTCAGTCCAATAACTTCGGGATGTCCGTCGATTTCTGGGTAACTCATGACGACAGCGGCGATGTGATTTTGGAACCGTCGCTCAATGATGGCGCCGAATTGCGCTATGAAATCGACGAGTATACCGGTGACTTTACGGCCAAGCGCTACGACTGGGGAGACGTCCCCGGGCTCGATTTTCAGGCCGATATTGTGTCGCCCGAAGCGCTGACGACGTTCCACGGCCAAGATGACGACATCATCTCGTTGACCCAGACCAATGATGATGAGGCCCCCGTCGAATTCTGGATGATCCACGACGACACCGGCGACGTGGTTCTGGAAGAGACATTGGAGGACGAAGAGGAACTGCGTTACGAAATCGACGAATACACCGGTGACTTCACCCTCGAGTGGTATGACTTCGGGGACGCCGGAAATCTGGATTTCCAGGCCGAAGTGGTATCGCCGTCAGAATTGACGAGCTTTGAGACGGAGGTCAATGATATTCTGGCGTTCCTTCAAGAAAATGACCAAGACGAGGATATCGACTTCTGGCTCGTCCACGATGATACCGGCGATGTGGTCATGGAAGACAGCGTCAGTATCGACGAGATCCTGCGCTTTGAGACCGATGAATACGTCGGTGGCTTTACGGTCTACTGGTACGATTTCGGAGAGATTACCGGGCTCGACTTTCACGCCCAGGGCGTGACACCGGAAGTCACCAAGACCGTTACCGCCGATGCCCTCGATGCCCTGTTGGTCACTCAAACCAATGGCGCCGACGAGACCATCGACGTGCTCGTCCAACATGAGGCATCGGGGACGGTCGTCGGCGATGGCGAACTGGAGCACGACGGCGAACTCAACGTCAATACCGGTGAGTACAGCGGAGAATTCACACTCCAGTACTACGACTTCGGGCTGGCCCCGAATGTTCAGATGGACGCCGACATCTACTCGCCGACGCTTATCGACACGTTCAGCGCCGACGCCAACGATGGAATCGTCCTCAGTCAGAGCAATGACGACGACATCAGTCTCGACGTCATCATCGAAAATGCTTCGACCGGTGAGCTGGTCTATCGTCAACTGGGAATGCCGGCCGACGAAGACCAGATCTTTAATATCGGTCAAGAGGGCGGCAACTTCCAGGTCTACTGGTACGATTTTTCGGAGACGACGAACGTCAGTATCAGCTCCCAAGTGGTACCGCCGGAGTCCATCGAGACCTTCCATGCCGACACCGATGATCTGGTATTGATCAGTCAGGACAACGACGATTCCGGCGATGTCGATCTCTTCGTAGAACACGACGCCACCGGAGAAATCGCCTTCGAGGACACACTGTCGACCGATGACGAGGGCCGCTTTGTCGTCGGTGATAACGACGGTGATTTCACGGTCAAGTGGTATGACTTCGACAATGCCGAGAACCTGGATGTGACCGTCGAGGTCGGTGCGTTGACACAGGCCGATACATTCACCGGAAGCGGTGGTGATGTGATTTCGGTGACGCAATCCAATGACGATGGCAACGACCTCGAGATGTTCATCGAAGACGATAGTGGCACCATGGTTGCCGAGCGGTCGCTGTCGACGAGCGACGAGGTCGAAATTATCGTTCCTCCCGGTGGCGCCAGCTATACGGTCTACTGGTATGATTTTGGCAACTCGGACAACGTCGAATTCGTGGCCGACCCACTTGCCTCAGAACATATGGTCAATCTCGACGCCATCTTCGGTGATGTCTTTGTCATCACCCAAGATAACCCGGATTCAGATGACGTATCGCTTCTGGTGGTCGACGAAGATGGTCTGGTCGTCGCTCAGGAGAGCGACCTGGGGACCGACGACGGTGACGTCTTGCGAGTCCTCGGCGTCTATGCCGGAGAATACGACGTGTACGCCTACACCGACGATGACGACATCGACCTCGGCGATGTTGATGTCACCGCCGATGTAAAGTCACCGGAGGTGATCACCGATTTCTCTGCCGCCTACAGCGGAACAGCGAATAATAACGAGTCTGGACCGCACGAATACTACATCTTCGATGTCGATGAACCGGTGACGTACGACATGGAGATCGAGCGACTCGGCAGCAGTGGGTCGGTTGAGATCTTTTTGTACCAGATGGTCAATGAGTTCATCGATGATTCGACGGCGGGGACCGGGTTTTCGCCGGGCAATCTGGAGTACGACTTCGAACCCGATGAGACCTATCTGCTTCGGATCGGTCGGGACTTCAGTTTCTCCTCGACCGATACGGATTACGAATTTACCTTCACCGAACAGTAACGCCGGTGTGACAACGCGCTGAGCGTGCACCGATATGGCCCGCATCCGTCCCGGTGGCGGATGCGGGGTTTTTTATTTGGGCGGCATCATTGAGAACAACGCTGAGTATCCACTAAGTTGAAGCTGTGGGGAGAACGCTGGTTACGGAGGCAATGAAAAGACCTGTTTGGATAGAGCGCCCATGAGAATCTCAAGAGGATATGTCGGTGGTCTGGCCATCGCCGTGATAACGGTTGGACTGTGGTTTGGATGCAGCGGGCTGGAGTGCGGCGATGGGACCGTTGAGAGCGATGGACAGTGCATCGCCGAGCTGCAGCCGTGCCCGGAGGACGCGGTCTACGAAAATGGCCAGTGCGTCCTCGAAGAGCCCGTCGAGTGCGGCGAGGGAACCGAGCGGGACCCGACGGATAATCGGTGTTATTCCACCGACGAGGTCTGCGATGATAGCACGGCGTTTTCCAGTGAATTGTCGCGCTGTGTTCCCACCGATGAAGTCTGTGACGAGGGGACGGTCTTCGATGCCGAACGCGGATTGTGCACCGTCGAAGGCGACTGCGGCAGCGGCGAGGTTTGGGACGACGGAGAATGCACGGCCGACCCCGAAGCTCTGGCCAATCACGCAGATGTCGTCGCCCAGGGCAATACGGATCCGGAATTCGGCGGTGAGCCCGTCGACATCGATTTCGGCGATCCCGGCGAATCAACGATATTTGCCGGTGTGATCGGCACTCCACAAGACCTCAACGGTGACGGCCAACTGGATCAATCTCGCGACCATTTCCGTTTTGAGGCCGCCGCAGGAGACTGGATCGAAGTCGAACTCTTTTCGCTGGGACTTCCCAGTCCCGAATTTAGTGTCATGAGGCAAAGCGAAGACGGCGTTGAATACCAGCGGCGCAGTCCCATGGGTTCCGGCGACCACGCGACGCGACAATTTGTGATACCCAAAGACGGCCACTATCTGCTGGCCGTCGAACCCGGTGACGGTGCCGGCGAGCAACCGGTGGGCGACGACGACTGGGACTACGTGGGAACCGTGCAGTCGATGCAGCAGCCGGAGCCCACAGATTTCGCGTTTGACCAACAAGACCTGGAACACCAGATCGGGGAGCTCGACGACAATTATTTTTACTCCCAGGACTACGACGCCGGTGAGACGCTGGAGTTGACCTGGAAAGAGCCACCGGAAGATACAGAATACGTCATTCAGGCCTGGGCCTCTGCCAGCGACTATATCGGCGAATTTGACGGGTCGAGCGCCGAAATCGAGATTCCAAATTCCGGAGAACTGCGACTGGTTGTCGACTGGAGCGCAATGTCCCCAGGCGGTGACGGCGACTACCGAATCTCCGGTCAATATTCGGGGAATCTCACACCTGGTGAACAGCGTCATATCGATGCACAGCTCGATGAGCGCGATGGGCTGGAAGTCGGATGGACGTCGTCGCAAACGACCGTCAACAAGGTGGAGGTAGCCGTCGAAGACGAGCAGGGACAGCGCATCTACCAGGGCGAAATCACGGAGCCCCAGCCCGCAGAATTACCCAATCTCGAGGCGGGGGCCTACGACATCACCTTTTTAAACGCGACGAATACCACGCTCGACAACTTCGAGCCGGAGGTCACAGTCGTAGAGCCGACGGAGATGGCCACCTTCGATGCCTCCGTCGACGACGTAGTCCACATCGAGCAGGACAACAACGACTTTCTCGTCGTCGACATCATCGCCGTACACGACAATTCGCAGGAGGTCGTCGCCAGCAAGTACAGGATGGACCGATCGACGGGACTGATCGCCGATTTCCTCGCCCTTCGAGCCGCGGAGAGCGGGCAACATACGGTCTACATCTACGAATATCAGTCACTGGACAACTCCAATATCTCCGTCGATGCGCAGACTGTCGACACAGTCGAGATCGGGAGTTTCAATGTATCCGGCGCCGATGCCCACAGTGTTGTGGAAGTCGGGCACGACTACGACGAATTGTTAAAAGTCCTTGTCGAGCACGATAATAATTCCACCGAACGGGTCTTTGGGACCGTTGCCGACGATGAACATCTCTCCGTGGTCGGCGTCGAGACCGGACCGTACAGCGTTCACGTTGTGGGCGATGATGGACCGGATGGCGACGATGTGCAGATCGATACCGAGTTTGTCGATCCCCTGGATATTTCGGACTTCAGCCAGACCTTTTCCGGCAGTGCCAATGACGACTACGTCGGTTCTCACGACTTTTATCACCTGGAACTCGACGATACGACTCATTACGACATCGAGTTAGAGCAGACCGGAGGAGGCACCGGACTGGCTCGGGTATTCGTCTACGAAATGGCTCATCAATTGGTCCGGCGGAGTCCGCAATCGACGACGATCGGCAATCCATCCTCGACGACGAATATGATCTTCGAGGCCGATACGCCCTACATCATCCGTGTCGGCAATGACCGTATCGGCGCCGGGCACTTCTTTGACTACGAATTGTCATTTGACGAGGTAAATTGAGGGTCCCGGCGGAATGACGGGCTAAATGCCCTCGCGCTCAATCCACTCGCCGAGTCGTCGCATGCCCTCGTCGATGGTGGTCTGTGGTTCGTAGCCCAGGTCACTGCGGGCCGCCGAGATATCGAAGTAGTGATCCGTCGACAATTGTTTGGCGACGAAGCGGGTCATCAAGGGCTCCTCGTCTTTTCTGAGGAGCTTGTAGAGCGTCTCCATGAACCAGCCGACCCCGTAGGCCACCTTCGCCGGCACATCGGCCTCGACGGGGGCTACGCCGGCGGCATCGACGATGCGATCGATCAACTCGCCGACCTCCCGGGGGTCGCCCTGGGTGATAAAGTAGACCTTGCCGCAGGCGACACCGTCGTCCAGGGCATCGGCGGCCAGGAGATGAGCCCGGGCGGCGTCGTCGATGTACACGGAGTCGACGACGGCCTCGCCGCCGCCGATCTTCTTGAGTTTGCCGCGCCGGGCCCGGTCGACGATTCGCGGCACCAGGTGGTTGTCGCCGGGACCCCAGATAAGATGGGGGCGCAATGCGACAGTTCGAAGGGCCTGGCAGTTGGCCTTGAGGACTTTCTTTTCGGCAATGGCTTTGGTCTCCGGGTACGCCGTCAGATATTCGTCGGGATAGCGCACCGACTCGTCGACTCCCCGCAGCGGGCGGTCGCCGTAGACGACACTCGGCGACGACGTGTACACGAGCCGGGGAACGTCGTGGACGCGGCAGGCATCGATGATATTTTCGGTGCCCATCACATTGGGCCGAAAATACTCCTCGTAGGAGCCCCAGACGCCGGCCTTGGCCGCTGTATGATAGACGATATGACAGCCCTCGACGGCCTCCGAGACCGCCCGGGCGTCGGCGATATCGCCCTGGATATGCTCCACCCCCATCTCGCGCAACTGAGGGTAGTCGCTTCGCGAAAAGGAGCGCACCTCCAGGCCGCGATCGACGAGTTGTTCCACAATCGCCTTGCCCAGAAAACCGCCTCCGCCGGTGACCAGTGCTCTTACTTCAGATTGGTCGTCGCCCATTGTGTCAGCTCCTCGCGAAAAATCTTGGAATTATGGCGTACATCGACGGGAAACGAGTCGTGAAATAAGAAGGTGTCGATGGATTCGGTATGGTCGAATTGCACGGCAATTTCTCGGAGTTCGTCGCGCAGCCGTTCGCGGACCGCGCCCCGATGTTCCTCCTCCAATTCGACGCAGAGGACGGGAACGACGTCGCCGGCTCGTCGCGCTCCGACAAGGGCCGTGCGGTAGACTTTGGGATGTGTATTAAAGACCGCCTCGCAGCAGATGGTGAACATCGTCGTATCGTCGTCGATGACGACGCGATGTGACTTGCGGCCGCAAAACCACATCCGGCCGGCATCATCGATGTAGCCGACGTCGCCCATGCGGTGGCGAAGGCCCTTGCCGTCCTGGATTTTGGCCTCGTTCGTCGCTTCTGGCCGATTGTAGTAGCGCTCGGTGACCTGTGGGCCTTTGACGACGAATTCGCCGACGGTGCCGTCGTCTGCGATCAGGTCGTCGCTCCAGGTCTCGATGGGGTCGTCGACGATGTCGATGACCTCCACGTCGATGGCGTCCACCGGACGGCCCACACAGACCCCGTCTCCGCGGTCGGTCCTATCGGCCGTCTCCTCCAGAATTTCACGGCTACCGATAGAGGCCACCGGAAGCGACTCCGTGGCCCCGTAGGGCGTATGGATTTCGGCGTCGCCGTCGAGCATCGAGGAGACGCGTCGAAGGGTCTGTGACGGCACCGGTGCTCCCGCCGAGATAACCCGGTTGAGGCTCGGCAGCTCGGTGTCGTGGTCGGTGACGTAGCGGCCGAGTTTATCCATGACCGCCGGGGAGCCGAACATATTGGTCACCCCGAATTGCTCGATGGGCTCCACGAGATTTCGCGGGTTGACCGTGCCCGGATTGGCGAAATCCATCTCCGGGAGCACGGTCGTCATGCCCAGCGCCGGGTCGAAGAGGGCGAAGAGCGGAAAGGTCGGAAGGTCGATTTCGCCGGGCTCGATATCGTAGGTCTTCCGGATCTGATCGACCTGGGCGGTGAAATTTCCGTGGTTGTAGACCGCCCCTTTCGGGACTCCCGTCGATCCGCTGGTAAAGAGGATGGCCGCCATCTCATCGGCGGTCACACCCGGTGTCTGGAAGGCGTCGACGTCGGCGCCTTTCTGGCGGACCTGCTCTAATTTGTGGCCACCCCACAGCCAGCGCCGGCCGACAGTGATGCGGTGTTCGATCGTCGACGAGCCCCAGCGAAGCACGACCCTGGCGAGTTGGGCCTTCGATACGCCGATAAAGGCCGTGGGCTCCGCCTCTGCGAGGCAGGTCTTGAGATTCGACAGGCCCATCCCCGGATCGACCATCACCGGCACCACGGCCGCCTTGAACAGGGCGAAGGTCAGCGCAAAGAACTCCATCGACGGCTCCACCATCAGCACCGCCCGGGTCCCCGGCGTGATGCCAATTTCGTGGAGTCCGGCGGCAATGTCGGTGCTGTAGTCGTCGAGTTCGGCGTAGGTCATCTCCTCGTAGCGCCAGGTGCCATCGGGCGTTCGGTGCTTCGGATAGTAGATCGCCGTGTCGTCGGGCATCGACTGCGCCATCTCGCCTAGGGCCGACGCGATATTGGGATTGTCGTGGGATTGCATGGTGGACTCCGCCGGAGGATTGAGCAATTCAGCGACGGGGTACCATTATCGGGGGGACTTCCTCAATC
>CAYUPT010000106.1:0-9608 GCA_964446725.1 uncultured Bradymonadales bacterium
TCCAGGGTCAGGTCTTCGATCATCTCGTTGGCGTTCTGGGTGGCGTTGTCCATCGCCGTCATTCGCTGGGCCTGTTCGCTGGCCTCGGACTCCATGAGCGCCTGCATAATCTGGGCGTCGACGAAGCTCGGGAGCAGATTTTCGAGCAGGGTATCGACGTCCGGCTCGTAGATGTACTCCCCTTCGCTCTCGTCGGTGCTCTGCTGACCGGGAGCTTCGTCGAAATCGGTGTCCTCGTCGCTCGCTGCCGTCACCTCCGTGAGCATCGACAGCGGCAAAAGCCGGGCGATGACCCAGTCGGTTTTAATGGCCGACACGAAGCGATTGTAGCAGATAAAGACATTGTCGACGTCGCCCTCCAGAAAGGACTCCATCGCATATTTGGCGATGCGCTGGGCGCCCTTAAAGGTAATGTCGTCGATGATGTCCGGGTAGTACTGGACAATTTCGTAGTCGAGCTTTTTGTAGTGGTTGTGCGGCTTCTGGCCGACGACGCACAATTTCTGTTCCTCGCCGGCAATGCGCTGCTCGTCGAGGTATCGATCGACGCTCCGAAACAGGTTGCTGTTAAAGCCGCCGCACAATCCGCGATTGGAGCCGATGACAATGACCAGCGTCTCATCGGGTTCGTCGCGCTTCTCGAGCAGGGGATGGGCGTCGGGATCGATGCGATGGGCCAGCCCATCGATCATGCGGGCCATGCGATGGGTGTAGGGCCGCGACGCCTCCATGCGCTCCTGTGCCTTCTGGAGCTTGGCGGCGGCGACCATCTTCATGGCCTTCGTGATCTTACGGGTGTTTTTAACCGAATCGATCCGGTTTCGGATGTCTTTGAGATTTGCCATGTAGACGTCGTCTCTTCGAAAGTGGTTCGAACTGCGTATTCAGGCCATCGTGGCGTCGATGCCGGCGCCCAAAGAGGGCCGGCATCGACGTCGGCGACCGGCGTTATTCGGCGGCGGCGTCACTCTCTTCGATGTCCTCGCGCTGCGCTTTGAAGTTCGCCTTGAACTCCTCGATGATATCGACGCACTGCGCGGTGACATCGGACTGGTCGTCGGTGCGGGCATCGTCGCCGAAGTCGTCGTCGCCTTTGATCTTGTCGAAGATCTCTTCGTCTTTGCTCTCGGCAAAGGTGTAGAGGCCGGCCTCGAACTCCTGGAGGTCGTCGACGGGAAGATCGCTTAAAAAGCCCTCGTTACCGGCCAGGACGATCAGGCATTGTTTGCCGACGTCCAGTGGTTCGTACTGAGGCTGCTTGAGGATCTCGACCAGTCGTTCGCCCTTGGCGAGCTGCGCCTGGGTCGCCTCGTCGAGATCGGAGGCAAATTGACTGAAGGCCTCCAGCTCGCGGAACTGCGCAAGGTCGACGCGCAGTGTACCGGCGACGTTGTTCATGGCGTCGATCTGAGCGGAGCCACCGACGCGGCTGACGGAGTTTCCGACGTCGATCGCCGGTCGAACACCGGCGTTAAACAGGTCGGTCTCCAGATAGATCTGACCGTCGGTAATCGAGATGACGTTCGTCGGGATATACGCCGAGACGTCGCCGGCCTGGGTCTCGATAATCGGAAGCGCGGTGAGGCTTCCGCCGCCCTGGTCTTCGTTCATCTTCGCGGCGCGCTCCAGAAGCCGGCTGTGGACGTAAAAGACGTCGCCCGGATAGGCCTCGCGTCCCGGCGGCCGTCGCAACAGAAGCGACAGCTCGCGGTAGGCGACGGCGTGCTTGGAGAGATCGTCGTAGATGATCAGCGAGTGCTTGCCGTTGTCGCGGTAGTACTCGCCCATCGCCGCCCCGGCATAGGGCGCCATAAACTGCAGCGGCGCCGGCTTGGCCGCCGACGCGGAGACGACGGTGGTGTACTCCAGCGCGCCGTGCTTTTCGAGGCGGTCGACGACCTGAGCGACCGTCGATTCCTTCTGGCCGATGGCGACGTAGATGCAACTGACGTCGGTGTCTTTCTGGTTGATAATGGTGTCGACGGCAACCGCCGTCTTACCGGTCTGCCGGTCGCCAATGATCAGCTCGCGCTGACCCCGGCCAATCGGCACCATCGAATCAATGGCCTTGAGCCCGGTCTGAAGCGGCTCTTCGACCTCCTGACGGGGCATAATGCCCGGGGCTTTGACTTCCGTTTTGCGCCGGCCCTCACTTTCGATGGGGCCTTTGCCGTCGATGGGCTGGCCCAGGGCGTTGACGACCCGGCCCTCCATCTCGGGACCGACGGGGACGTCGACGATGCGATTGGTTCGCCGCACTTCGTCGCCCTCGACAATCTCGCGGTCGTCGCCCATCAGGGCGGCACCGACGTTATTTTCCTCGAGGTTGAGGACCATGCCGTATACGTCACCGGGGAATTCCAATAGCTCGCCGGCCATCGCCGATTCGAGACCGTGGACGCGAGCGATGCCGTCACCGACGGAGATGACCGTCCCCGTCTCACTGATTTCGACGCGCTCGTCGTAATCCTCGATCTGATCTTTGATGATGGAGCTGATCTCGTCGATATTGATGTCCATCTTCTGGTCACCTCTGGGCTCGGGGCCTGCCGCGATGTGACGGACGCAATGGCCGTCGACTGCGGTCTGCCCTGGATAATTCGTTATTACACTTCTTGGAGAATCGCTTCCCGCATCCGCTGCAGGTGGTTCTGGATCGATCCGTCGTAAATGGTGCTTCCGACACGCGCTACGGCGCCACCGATGAGCGACGGATCGACGTCGGTGCTCATCAGGACCTCTTTTCCGGTCAACTCGCCGAGGCGATCGCGCAGTGACTCCAGCGCATCGTCGTCGAGTTCGACGGCCGTCGTCACCCGGGCACGGACCCGGCCCTGGTGGTCGTCGGCGCGGCCGGCGTAGTTGTCGGCGATGCCGGCGAGGCATCCGATGCGATCGTTGTCGATAAGCAGCATCAAAAAGTTGCGAAACAACTTCGGCCACTTCGCATGCTCGGCGATGGCGTCGACGACCTGTCGTCGCTCGTCGAGCTCGACGGCCGGGTTAAACAGGACGTTGCGCAACTCGGGGCTGTCGTCGAGCAGTGTCGATGCCTCGTCGAGAGCGTCGCCGAGTTCTTCGAGCTCGTCGTGTTCGACGCCGAGTTCAAAGAGAGCCTGGCCGTAGCGTTTTGCCGCCGGTGTCTTTGCCATGGTCTGATACTCCTGTGGGACCGGTACCCAACGGCGTACGCCGGTGGGCCGGAGGTCCCATCGTCAATTAATTGAGCGTCGCCTCGGAATCGTCGAGCTGGTCGACGTAGCGCTCAAAAAGCTGCTTTTGGGCGTCGCCGTCCAATTGATCGCGAGCCTGGTCGCGGGCCATGTCGATCGCCAGATCGACGGCCTGCTGTTCGAGAACGGCCCGCGCCTTTTTGACTTCCTGGTCGATGGTCGCTTCCGCATCGGAGCGCATCTTCTCGACCTGTCGTTTGGCGTCGTCAATAATGCGCTGTTTTTCGCGCTCGCCTTGAGCGTGGTATTCGTCGAGCAGAGCCTGACGCTCCTGTTCGAGCGCCTCGAGCTTGGCGTTGTACTCTTCGAGTCTCGCCTCGGCTTGTTTGCGGGCCTCTTTGGCGGCTTCCATCTCGCGCAAAAATTCGGCGCGTCGATTGGCGAAGAACTCCTGGATGTAGGAACCGCCGAAGTAGATGATGATTCCCGCAAAGATCGCAAAGTTGACCAGGCCGACCACAAAGGTCGTCCAGGGGAACGCCGTGGCGTCAAAGCCACAGCCGGTCATCGTCGCCGCCACCATCGCCAGCGCCGCCAGTGCGGCGGGGCGCCAAAAGTTGTGTCCACATCGTTTCATCAGTGTCGTTCCCGCTTCGGTCCGCGGCAATGATCGGATCATTGCCTGGTCATCGAGCAACAAATTCGGCGCTCGTTAGCCCTGGTTCGGCATCAGCTTTTGAACCATGGCGTCGGCCAGGCCCTCGGCGCGCTCTTCGATGTCGCGTCGGGCTTCTTCGACGTGATCTTCGATGGCCGCCCGCTCTTTTTTGAGCTTGGCGTCCAATTCGTCGCTGACTTCCTGTTGGATGTCGCGCTGTTCGGCCAGGCCCTGGTCGCGAAGCGATTCGCGCACGTCCTGAGCGTCGCGCCGCGCCTTGCGCATCTTCGTCTGGTACTCCTCCTGGAGCACTTCGGCGCGGGCCACCATCTCACCGGCCTCCTCTTCGGAGCCCTCGACGTTTTCGCTTCTCAGCTCCCGCGTCTTTAAGTAGGGCTTAAACAGCAGGTAGTGCAACATGGGAATGGAGAGTAAAAAGGCCGCCATCTGCACCAGAATCGTGCCGTCGATATCGATCGAAACGGCGGCGATAACGGTTGCCGGCGCTGCAAGTGGGATGTCGAAGATCATGGTCTGATTCTCGGTACAACAAAAAGGTTGTCGCTTCCGCGTCGGCGTGCCATCTGTTCGGTGACCCGCCGGGGAATGCGGGGACCGACTAGCACGGCCTTTTCGAGGGTGTCAAGCAGGTGGTGGTACTGGTCTTCGCAGTGGGATCGGCCAGTCGCTTGTGCGCGTCGAACGCGACCCTTTGGATCGTTCTTGACCCACCGGCCGCCATCGTTATGTTGTGGCCCCCGTGTCGGGCCCGCCCTACCAGACCGTCCACTCAACGACCGTCGATTGGGCCCGAGCCCGCCGGGTCAGGCGCGCAGCCGATGGCGCATACATCCATGTTGACGTTTCGTATTTTTCGACACCGAGTCCAACGCCGTGACAAAATCCAACGATCCCGAAGACCTCTCGTCCCAAGCCGCCGCCGACTCCGATGACGGACAGCTTTTCGGTGACAACATCAAGTTCATCGAACAGTTGTACCGCCGTTATCTCGATGATCCGGAGTCCGTTGATGCAAGCTGGCACGAGTTTTTCGAAGACTATGAGGCCAACGGCGCCGAACCCAACGGCGAACACCCGACGTTTCGGCCGCGCTCGATCTTCGAGCCCGTCGCCTCCGACGCCGTGGCCGCCGACGACGATCCGGTCTTTGTCGACACCCTGGAGGGGACGACAGTGCGCGCTCCGGGCCGCACCAAGGGCTTTGCCGCCAGCGTGGAAGCAATGGTCCGGGCCTTTCGCCTCCACGGCCACCTGATCGCCCAGATCGATCCCCTCAAACGCGATCGCAAAACGGCGCCCCCCGAACTCGATCCGTCGCTGTACGGCTTTACCGACGACGATATGGAATCGCTCGTCCACTACGAGCCGCTCTTTGGATCGGAGAAGGTCACACTCGGCACGTTGCTGACCCGACTGCGCGAGCTGTACTGCGATCATATCGGCGTGGAGTACCAGAATATTCCCGGCTCCGAGGCCCGCACCTGGCTGCGCAACCAGATCGAGCGCAACGACTACGCCGAGCTGGAGGGCGACGCCGATCGCAAATTGATTCTCGAAGGACTCATCGACGCCGACTCCTTTGAGAGTTTTCTGCACAAAAAATACGTGGGCGCCAAGCGCTTTTCGCTGACCGGTGGCGACGCGCTGATTCCGATGCTGACGTTTCTTCTCGAGGAAGCCGGAAGCCTGGGCGCCGACGAATTCGTCATCGGCATGGCCCACCGCGGACGGCTCAATGTTCTCCATAACATTATGGAGAAGTCCTCGGAGGCCATGTTCTCGGAATTCGAGCAGGTCGAAACCCCGGAGAAATACGTCGGCTCCAGCGACGTCAAATACCACATGGGGTACTCCAGCGACTACACCACCCGCGAGGGCGACGACATCCACCTGTCGCTTTGCTTCAACCCCAGTCACCTGGAGTGGGTCAATCCGGTGGCCCTGGGTCGGGTCCGCGCCAAACAGGACCGGCTGGGCACCGACGACGCCAACCAGCGGCTGGTCCCGCTTTTGCTGCACGGCGATGCCGGCTTTTCGGGACAGGGCATCGTCGCCGAATCGCTCAACCTCGCCCGCGTGCCCGGCTACCACATCGGCGGCACCATCCACGTGGTCATCAACAACCAGATCGGCTTTACCACCGAGCCCGAAGAGGGCCGGTCGACGACCTACGCCACGGACGTCGCCAAAATGCTGGAAGTGCCGATCTTCCACGTCAACGCCAATGACCCCGAGGCCTGTGTGCGGGTGATGAAACTGGCGACTCGCTACCGACAGCGCTTCGGCGAAGACGTCATCATCGACCTCGTCTGCTACCGCGAATACGGCCACAACGAGGGCGACGAGCCGCGCTTTACGCAGCCGACGATGTACGAGTTGATCGACGATCTCGAGCCAGTCCGCGAGACCTACACCGAGGAGTTGATCGACCAGGGTGTGATCAGCGGCGACGACGCCGACGAATTGTGGGACAAGCGCATGGACGACTACCAGGAGGTCTTTCGCGACGTCCGGGAGTCGCCGAATCGCAAAGCCATCGACTCCATGGCCGGCGTCTGGCAGGACTACCGCGGCGGCGATCTTTCGGCGGACTCGCTGGTCGAGTCGTCAATTGACCGCGAGACCTTTGAACAACTCGCCGAATCACTGGCCGAAAGCCCGGAGGACCACGAGGTCCATCGCACCCTGCGGCGGCTGCTCAAGCAGCGCAAAGGTATCGCCACCGGCGAAACCCCCGTCGACTGGGGCACCGGCGAAGCGCTGGCCTTTGCCAGCCTGCTCGTCCACGGCACACCGATCCGCATGAGCGGTCAAGACGCCATCCGCGGCACCTTCAGTCACCGCCACGCCGCGCTGTATGACCAGGACGACGGCACCAGCTACTGGCCGCTTCGAAACCTCACCGACGACCAGGCCGACATCGAAATCTACAACTCCGTGCTCTCCGAGGCCGGCGTTCTCGGTTTTGAGTACGGCTACAGCCTCGACAGCCCGGATGCCCTGGTGTTGTGGGAGGCCCAGTTCGGAGACTTCGTCAACAGCGCCCAGGTCATCATCGACCAGTTTATCAGCTCCGGCGAAGATAAGTGGAAGCGCCTCAGCGGTCTGGTCATGCTCCTTCCCCACGGCTACGAAGGCCAGGGCCCGGAGCACTCCTCGGCGCGCCCCGAGCGCTTTTTGCAACTGTGTTCGGGCAACAATATGTACGTCTGCAATATGACGACGCCGGCCCAGTACTTTCACGCCCTGCGCCGCCAGATCATCCATCCGGCACGAAAGCCGCTGATTGTGATGACCCCCAAGAGTCTGCTGCGCCACGAAGAGGCGGTCAGCGACGTCGACGACTTCATCGACTGCGGATTCGATCCGGTCATCGGCGAAGTCCGCGACAACATCGACGCCGACGACGTCCGACGCGTCCTGCTATGCTCCGGTAAAGTCTACTACGACCTGACGGCCTACGCCGACGAACACGACATCGACGACGTCGCCATCGTCCGCGTCGAACAGCTCCACCCGCTCGATGTCGACGCTCTGCGCGATGCCGTCGACGAATTCCCCGACGATGCCGAATTGGCCTGGGTTCAGGAAGAGCCCAAAAATATGGGCTACTGGAACTACATCCTGCCGCGGCTCATCGACATCTTCGGCGCCGACAGCATCCCTCATTATATCGGCCGAAGCGCCGCCGCCAGCCCGGCGACCGGCGCCTACGCCACCCATAAATTCGAGCAGAATAAAGTGATGGAAGCGGCCTTCGACGACGCCCTTCCCGACAGTTCGGCTCTACCCTAATTCACAGTCGACGTACTTGGTTTGTCGCCTCAAGTCTGATAGGTCGGGTGCCATACCGCCTGGCGGCGGTGCGCACCCGGCGTTTTGTGTTGTCATTGATTGAATATTTTCCGGTTCCGAGAGGCTGTACATGAGTGTCCCAGTGGAGGTCCCCAAGCTTGGTGAATCCGTCACCGAAGCCTTCATCGCCGAATGGCTCAAAAAAGAAGGCGACTTCGTCGACGAAGACGAGATTATTGCCGAACTCGATACCGATAAGATCTCGGTGGAGGTTCCGGCACCCGTCTCCGGCACCATCGCCTCCCTGAAATACGAACTCGACGACTCCGTCCACCCCGGCGATGTCATCGCCGAAATCGAAGAGGGCGAAAAGCCGGCCGGCGCCGACGACGCCGAAGAGGCAGCTGACGCCGACGACGCCGAAGAGACAGCCGACACCGACGACGGTGCCGCCGACGATTCGGACGACGAGATCACCGAATTGGACGGCGTCAAAGTAGGCCCCGCCGCCCGCCGCATCATCGAAGAAGAGGGACTCGACGCCTCCGATATCGAGGCCACCGGCCCTCGCGGACACATCACCAAAGCCGATGTCCTGTCCCACAAGGAATCGGGCTCCAAAGACAAGAAAACCAAATCCGCTCCCGCCTCGGCGCCTCAAACCGTGGCCCCCAGCGGCGCCACCGAAGAGCGCGTCAAGATGAGCAACCTGCGCAAGACGGTGGCCCGGCGCCTCGTCAAGGCCCAGCAGGATACGGCGATGCTGACGACGTTTAACGACGTCGACATGTCGGCGGTCATGGAGCTTCGCAGCAAATACCGCGACAAATTCCAGGACCAGTACGACATCAAACTGGGCTTTATGTCGTTCTTCATCAAAGCCTGCATCGAGGCTCTCAAGGACTACCCGGCGGTCAACGCCGAGATCGACGAAGACGAGATCGTCTACAAAAATTACTACAACGTCGGCGTCGCCGTCGGCGGCGGAGACGGTCTGGTGGTGCCGGTCATCAAAAACGCCGACCAGCTCAGCTTCGCCCAGACCGAGCAGGAATTGTCGCGACTCGTCGACCGGGCACTCAACAGCAAGCTGACGCTCGACGAGCTTCAGGGCGGAACGTTCACCATCTCCAACGGTGGAATCTACGGCTCGATGCTGTCGACGCCGATTCTCAATCCGCCGCAGTCGGGCATCCTCGGCATGCACCGCATCGAAGAGCGGCCCGTCGCCATCGACGGCGAAGTCGAGATCCGGCCCATGATGTATCTGGCACTGTCCTACGACCACCGGATCATCGACGGCAAAGAAGCGGTCTCCTTTCTGGTGCGCGTCAAAGAGTGCATCGAAAATCCGGAGCGGATTTTGCTCGAGGTCTGATCGCATCCACTCCGCGGCGCCGACTCCACACCACGGCGCCGCGCCCTCCAATCTCCTATCGTTCCCACAAAACCACAGGTCTCAGCTATGTATGATCTCGTCGTCATCGGATCCGGTCCCGGCGGATACATCGCCGCCATTCGCGCCGCTCAACTGGGCATGGACGTCGCCTGCATCGAGCGCTACCCCACCTACGGTGGAACCTGCCTCAATGTCGGTTGCATCCCCTCAAAGGCCCTGCTGGAGTCGAGCCACCGATACGCCGACGCCGAACACGAATTCGAAGACCACGGCATCGAAATCGGCGATCTGGAGCTCGACCTCGACACCATGCAAACGCGCAAAGAAAGCGTGGTCTCGAGCCTGGTCAAAGGTGTCGAATTTCTATTCAACAAAAACGGCGTCGACGGCTTTACCGGCTGGGGCACCATCGTCGACGACAGTACCGTCGAAGTCGCCGATGACGACGGCGAGGTCGTCGAGACGCTGGAGACCGACAACATCATCATCGCCACCGGCTCGAAGGCCACCGAACTTCCCGGCGCCGAATTCGACGACGAATATATCGTCAACTCCACGGGCG
>CAYUPT010000107.1:0-9597 GCA_964446725.1 uncultured Bradymonadales bacterium
AAAACTCAATATCGCCGTCTTCGTTGACGAAGGTCCACTCCCGGCGATCGAGGGCAACAGGTGCTTTGCCTTCGGCGAACGCACCGCCATCCTGGAATTGCGGCTCGATCACGAACTCGCCGTCCCGGTCCAGCCATCCATACTTACGGTCCGGGAAGTTATCATCCGTGGATTGGAGGTGTTGTATCAACACGCGGCCGTCGGAAAACGAACCCACCTCCCCAATTTCGACGTCCGCCAGGTCCTCCGACAACTGCTGGGCCTTCCATTTTTGGCCATCCCGATCAATCCAGTGATAACTACTGGACGCCTCTATTACCGCACAACTTTCGGAATAGTCGGCAATCCCTCTGTCGCCCCAGGGTTCATCGCTGCGGTGGACGCCCTCCGAGGAGATACCGGACTCCAGGAGGGAATCACCATCGGTATTGATCACCGACCAAGACCCAGAATCATTCGGTCTATTGTCGCGCACTCGAACGCGGCGCTCTTTGACCACCGCTCGTCCTTCGTGAAAGTCGTTGACTCGCCACCACTGCGGCTCGATTTCCCAATCGCCGTCGGCATTGACGTAGCCCCACTGGTCATCAGCAGGCATCGGAAAAAGCGCCTGAAAATCGGTCTCCACGGTGGTACCACAGGGTACCTGCTGGCGAGCGGTCTCTTCCTCGGACGAATCGGCCTCATCCGATTCGGCCTGTGCGAACTCCTGCTCGGCACTATCGTCCCCGTCTCCCAGAAAACCGAGCGAAAAGATCAATGATACGCCGAGAAATATTGCCAACCCATGATACATCGACAGCCGCTCTAACATAACTCCCTCCAACACCGACCATAGCCGAAAAGTAACATATTGACGGAGTGTAGTAGGCAGAATTTCATGAATCAAACCGCCTCGACTCTAACCGTCGCCAGATTCACCAATATTCACTGGTCAATACGCCGGCCTCGACGATACCCTGACTACTCCACCGCTATCTCACCGCGACTTTTGACCGGTATCGGTCCATGAGTGAACATCAGCCTGCCTTGAGCCACGACCACGATCCGGAGTCGATTCGCCGCCGGCTCGAACAACCACACGATCCGGACTACACCGGCGACGCCGTGCTGGGAGCCATTGACGGAACGGTCACGACCTTTGCCGTCATCAGCGGCGTCGCCGGCGCCGGTTTGCCGGCCGCTGCGGCCCTGGTGTTGGGCATCGCCAATGTCGTTGCCGATGGGTTTTCGATGGGCGTCTCCAATTACCAGGCAACCAATACTGAACGGGAACACCTGGACCAAATACGGGGGCAGGAACAACGCCATATCGATGAGGCCCCCGAGGGCGAACGCGAAGAGATCCGCCAACTCTTTTCGGATAAGGGCTTCGAAGGTGAAACACTCGAAGAGGTGGTGGATACGATCTGTGCCGACAAGGATATCTGGGTCGATACCATGATTCGCGAAGAGCACGGAATGACGACAGAGACGCGGAGTCCATTTCACGCCGCCTGGACGACATTTCTGGCATTCTGCGTGGCCGGTTTCATTCCCCTGCTCCCCTATATTTTTGCGGACCTCGATCCCGATGGCCTCTACATCGCCAGTGCCGTCCTGGCGGGGCTGGTATTTGCCGCCATCGGTTGGCTTCGAGGACGAGTCTTCGACAAAAACCCGGTGACCTCGGCGCTGGGCACACTCGGACTGGGCGCCGGTGCGTCAATTATTGCCTACGGCCTGGGTGCTGCCGTGGAAGCTGTGGTCTCAATCCCGGCGGTGTAGACATGCAGCCCGCCACGATTCGGTTTTTCGCCCCCCAAACGAAGGCCGTGACCGATTTCATCACCGGTGATGGCATACAATACTTTCTCTACAGGGCAACAAGGGGCGCTCTTGACGGTCGACGCTATATTGGATACCAGCGAATCTACGTGTCTCAAATCGATCGTCGGCTCACCCATAGCTGCAGACCTCAATATCGCACGGGACGTCGTTTACCGATACTCTCCGTCAGTATCGTCAGGAGTGTGACGCCGGGGACGACGAACGGGATCCGGTGGGAGACGATCAGTGTGACCACTGAACCTCACCTAATAATAACGATATTACGACAGGAGAAGAGAGATGAAAAAACTGTTGATGTTTGTGACCCTCGCGATGTTCGTTTCCTTGATCGGATGTGGCGACGAGGACTACGCCCACGATTGCTGCAACGGATCGCTGTACTACGGCTGTGAGACTTCGGAAGATGCCAATGCCTGCGAACAGGGCGATATGGATGTCTGTGAGCGGAATCCACTTTACGACGAAGATATCTGCGATCGTTAATTGGCTCGCAACCAATGGGTTTGTCGCCGGACCGCCGGCTGTCGCGTTGTTGCGATGACGCGGCGGGCGGCAGGATCGTCCGGAGACGGACCATCCACCCCGGTGATGGACGGAATCCACAGAACCGTCACGCCGACCGCGACCTCCTATCTCCGATGACGTCGACGCCACCGGAGATGGGAGGTTGTGCGTCTGTGTATCGATCGATTACAGCGGATTATTGGGATTGCGACGCTCGGGCATCCACTCCGACTTGTCGCGCATCATCCGCAGGTGGCGGTGGATGCGCCGACGGGTGTCCGACGGCTCGATGACGGCATCGATGTAGCCGCGGCTGGCGGCGATATCGGGATTGAGGAATTTGTCCTCGTATTCGTCGACCAGCTCTTCGGTGCGCTCTTTGGGGTCGTCAGCGGCGGCGATCTCCTTGCGGTTGAGGACCTCGACGGCACCGTTGGCGCCCATGACGGCGATTTCGGCGGACGGCCAGGCCAGATTGACGTCGCCTCCGACGTGCTTGGAGCTCATGACGATGTAGGCGCCGCCGTAGGCTTTGCGCAGAATCACCGAAATTTTGGGCACCGTCGCCTCGCAGTAGGCGTACAGAAGTTTGGCGCCGTGGTCGATGACGCCGCCGTGCTCCTGGGTTTTGCCGGGCATAAAGCCGGGGACGTCGACGAGGCTGACCAGCGGGATTCCGTAGGCGTTGCAGGTCCGGATAAATCGCGCGCCCTTGCGGCTGGCATCGATGTCGAGAACACCGGCCTTGCCCTTGGGCTGATTGCCGATAAGCCCGATGACGTGGCCGCCGAGTCGACCAAAGCCGACGCAGATATTTTTCGCCCAGTCCGGTTGGACCTCGAAGAAGGTGTCGTGGTCGACGACGAGGTCGATAATATCGCGGATATCGTAGGGGCGCCGATTGTTGTCGGGGACAATTTCGCGAAACGCCTCTTCGGTGCGCTGCGGATCGTCTCCGGTATCGACGTAGGGCGGATCTTCGTCCTTATTGGACGGAAGATAGCTCAGAAGCTGGCGGACGTTGTTGATGGCTTCCACATCATCGTCCCACACGAAGTGGCTGACGCCGCTTTCGTTGGAGTGGGTGACGGCGCCGCCGAGGTCTTCGACGGAGATGTCTTCGAAGGTCACCTTTTTGACGACCCGCGGTCCGGTCAGAAACATAAAGCTCGATTCCTCGACCATGCCCACGAAATCGGTCAGCGCCGGCGAGTAGACGGCGCCACCGGCGCAGGGCCCGGCGATGAGGCTGATCTGCGGGATAACGCCCGAGGCCTGGACATTGCGACGGAAGATCTCGCCGTATCCACCCAGGGCGTCGACGCCCTCCTGGATTCGGGCTCCGCCGCTGTCGTTGATGGCCACAAAGGGGGCACCGGCGCGAATGGCCTGGTCTTGAAGGCGGGCGATCTTTTTGGCGTGCGCTTCGCCGAGGCTACCGCCGAGGACCGTTCGGTCCTGCGAAAAGGCGTAGACCGGGCGGCCGTTGACCAATCCACAGGCGGTGACGACGCCGTCGCCGGGAATGCGCTTGTCGCCGAGTCCGAAGTTCTCGGTGCGATGGAGGACGTCGGCACCGATTTCATCCATGGTACCTTCGTCGAAGAGCTGTTCGAGCCGATCGTAGGCGACACTCTGTTTGCGTCCGGCCTCGATGAGGCGCTGTTCGCGCTGTGCGACCTCGTCGTCGTTTTCGGCCTGATCGTTCTCCGTCGACTCCGGCTCGTCGCTCTTTTTTCGCGACGTCCGGTTACTGCTCCGGCTGCGGGTCGAAACGGAACTCGATTCGAGTTCACTTGCGTCGTTGTGATCATCTCTGAGGTCAGTCATCTCGTATCCTTCCAGTTCCGTGGGGGGTTACACGTGGCTTTGTGTTCTCAATTCAATTGGGTGAAATCAGATATCGCTCAAAACGTCCAGGATCTCTTTTCATCGTCGTCGACAAAGCGGCGACCGCGGTGGCCCAACAGCTCGGCGACGGCAGCCCGTGCGGCCTCGGCGCGCGAAGCGGCGGAAGGGGCCGGCTCATCGGGCGTCGAATGCCCGTTGAGTACCCTGTGACCGTTGGTCGCCCCGTTGACCGCTTTTGTTCCGTTGGTGGCGCGGGCGACACCATTGCTTTTCTTGCTCCGACCATTGACGCCGTTGACAGTTGACTCGGCGTCGTCGGCCGACGGGCGGACCTGCTTCCAGTCATTGGTCATGGCATTGCTTCCGACGAGTCGCGCCGTCGCCAACACGAAGCCGGAAGCGACCTCGACGTCGATCACCAGGTCGCCGCCGCCGATGCCCTGCAGCGTTTCGACGGCCTGTCCGCGAAGCTCGACATCGACCTGCCAGTGCGCACCCGCCGGTCGAACGTCCGTCACGACGATCTCATGGGTGCTCAGCTCCAATCCCACGCCGAGAGCCTTGGAGACGGCCTCTTTGACCGTCCATAGCAGGGTGTGCAGTGTGGCCTTTCGCCCGTCGGATTCGGGCAGCGCGAGTTGGCGTTCATCATCGGTGAAGTAGGATTCCGCAAAGTTGTCGGTGCGCTCTTCGATGCGCTCTAAATCGACGCCCAGTCGCTCGTCGCACTCGGGGACGGTGACGGCGGCGACGGCCAGGCCCGACGAGTGGGTTAGCGCCAGGTCGGGGAGCGGGAGAATCGAAATTTCGAAGTCGTCGGTTTCGACGACCGCCGACGGCTTTCCGGCGTCCGATTTCGTGACGTGAATATCATCGAGCCCGACGGATTTGCCGAAGAAGTCTCGGAAGTAGCGGCTGATGACGCGTCGGGCGGCGACTCGCGCCGCCAGCCACTCACCGCGTCGCTCTTCGCTTCGCAGCCGGTCGTAGGCCTGGCGCTCCTCGTCGGAGAGCATGGCCAGGGCATCGATATTCCGACCGGCGACACAGGCCCGAGCCTCCGACTCGCCCAGTGGCTCTCGAAGGGAGTGCAGCGAGCCAAAGTCATCGAATTGGTTTTCGTCGCGAAGTTTCTGATGGCCGATAAGTTCGACCTTTTCGAGCCAGTGCAACAGCTCGCCGTCGGCGTCTCGAATTTCGACATCAAAGGCGATGGCGTGTTCGGAAGCATCGTCGCGGCGTCGGCAGCGAATACAGACTTCCTCGCCGGGATCAGTGCGTCGAAATTGGACGCTTCGCTCGACGCCGTAGGGAAGATAGCTCAGGTCATTTTCGACCATCCCCCACAGACCGGCGGTTTGAAGCGCCATCTCTCGGACCAGCGGGTCGGAGACAAAACCGCCGCTTCGGGTGGTATCGACGAGTTGGGCCCCCGGGACTCGGCCATAGCCGACGACGAAATCATCGGATAGCAGCGGCACCTCGTCGAGGACCTGGAAGGAACCGGTGTGGAAAAATCTGCGATAAATTTCGTCGCGCTTCGGCCCCTTCTTCCAGTCGTCGGCGCCGTCGATGGCAAAACCCTTGGGCGCCTCGGGTTCACCGGTTGCACAGACCACATCGGCTCGGAAGTGCTCTTTTTCGAGGGCCCGGCCGGTCTTGCTTGTGCGATGGGACTGGACGACGACTTCCACGGTAGCGCCCTGGTCGTCGACATCGACGATACGTCCCGTGGCCGTGACCCGAATCGGGTCGCCGCGGTGGATTTTCAGCGCGCGGTCAAAGTCGGCCTCCAGCACCTCGGCGACGGGCTGCCCGGTCAGTAGCTGGGCGGCATTGGCCATCAATTCGTAGCCCATGACGCCGGGCAAAATGGCGGTCCCCTCGTAGACGTGGTCGTCGATGAAATCGTCGTGTTCGGGATCGAAAATCCGCTCCACGACAATCTCGTCATCGCTTCGCTCGACGACATCGCCGACGAGCGCCAACTCGCGGTAGTCCGCCGTCGAAGCCGGTGCCACATCGGGAGCATCAACGACGAGATCGCCACCCATTTCGCCGAGTTCTCCGGCGACCATGGCCTCGCCGGTCAGGCCGTCTTCCAGGGCCTGACCGACCATCGGTGCACCGATGTCGGGGGGCAGAAATTCGACGCCGCGAGCCTCCAAGATCGTCTCCATCGAGCCCTCGGTGGCCATGCCGACGTCGCCCCAGGCCGTCCAGTCGATGGACAGGCCGCGGACGTCGGTGGTGGCGTTGATGTGAGCGACGAGTTTCGACAGCGTCTCGTTGGCGGCGCTGTAATCGGTCTGCCCTTCGTTTCCGAAGCGACCGGCGACGCTGGAGAAGATGACAAAGAACTCGGGGTCCATCGACTCCACTTCGTTCCACAGGTGGAGACCACCCAGTGCTTTGCCGCGATAAACCTTGTCGAATCCCGCCAGGTCTTTATCGACGAGAAACTTGCTCTCTTCAGCACCGGCACCGTGGATGACGCCGGTGACATTGCCGAAGCGCTGTTGAACATTGTCGAGCAGTCGACGGACGCCGTCGCCATCGGATACATCGCACGAGAAGTACTCGACGTCGGCGCCGGCATCTCGCATTCGCTCCAGATTCTCGGCGATGGTTCGCTGGGACTTCAGCGGCCACATTTCGTCGCGGACTTTGACCGGAGTGACGCGTTCTCCTGTGTCTTCCAGTCGCTGGCGGACGCGCTGTTTTTCGGCGTCCATGTCGACGGAGAGCGGATCGGCGTGAGTCAACTCGCTGCGCCCGACCAATGCCAGGTTGCAGCCGTAGCGCTCGGCCAGATCGACGCAGATTTCAGCGCCGATGCCCTTGGCGCCACCGGTGACGACGATGGTGGAGTCGGCGTCCGGAGCAACGTCCTCGCCATCGGTGTCACCGACGACATCGGAGAGGTCGTGAAAGACGGGCTCGTAGCGCAGCCCGTTGACAATGCCGACCTCGGGGACATCGCTGTCCGAGAAGAGCTCCGTCAGAATCTCGACGCCCAGGGCGGGACGCAATCCGCGATCGACGGTGTCGACAACACGGATATGGGCATCGTCCCACTCGTGAGACAGGGCCTTGGTGAACCCACCGACGGCGCCGGCGACGGGGTTGGGATTGGCGTCGTCGCCAAAGCCCAGCGTTCCGCCCTGGTCGGTGACGGTGAGGAAAAAGGCCTCGTCGCCGGGCTCGCCAGAGCGGTGATCGGCGAAAGCCCGGGCGACATGAAATGTATTGCGCGAGGCGCGATACGCCGTCTCGGCATCGGCGTCGTTTGTGGCAATGCCGAGTAGATTGATGATGCCGCTGACATCGCCGAATCGGTCGAATTGCCGGGTCACGGCGTCTTCATCGAGAAGCTCGTCGCCGGTGTCGATGACCACCACGCGGGCGCCGAATCGATCGGCGGTGCGGCGCAGCAGATCGGCCATTTCGGCGTCGGGATCGTCGGTGACGACGGCCACATCTCGCCCGTCGAGGCGCTCTTGAAGCCCGACGACGTCGGCATTGGTCGCCGACTGCACGCGGACACTGACCGGCTGGTACTCAAACGGGTTGGACGGGGGCTGATGGCGCTCAAATTCGATGCCACCACCGGGAGGCCGATCGGTGGGCTCTCCGCGTCGAAGCCGAAGCGTCCGGTCTTCCACCGACAATTCCGGGTATTCAAAGTCGCTGACATCGGCGAGCCAGTCGCCGTAAGCGGCGGCGTCGAAGAGTCGGTCCTCGCCGCGGGCTCGGAAGCGGAATAGCGCCAGTGCGAGCTGACTGCCAAAGCCGGCGGCCAGTCGAAGGGCGTAGTCGGCGTCGTAGTCGCCACCGTCGCTGAGGCGAAGATCGCCCAGGTCAGGGTCGGGCTGCTCGAAGTTGGCGATCGGCGGCACCTGTTCGTGCTGAAGTACTTTCATGGCCAGCACGTCTTCGATGCCGGCGCCCATGGCGTGGCCCGTAAAGCCCTTGGTATTGGCAATGACCACTTCGTTGGCGTTATCGCCAAAAGCCGTTCGCAACGCCGAAATTTCGGCAGCGGCGCTTCCGCCCCGAGCCGGCGTATAGGTCTCATGAGAGATAAAGACGGTGCGGTCGGCAATGTCGCTGCGGTCGATCTCGAAGTCCTCTTCGGCGCGGTCGATGAGTCCTTCGACCTCTCCCGAGATGTGATCGACGTCGAGGCGCGTGGGATGGAAGGCGCTGTTGACGAATTGGGTCTCCAGCACATCGGCGATGGGCTCGATGCCCCGGTGTTCGGCCAGACCGTGCTCTTCGACGATCAGGCTTAAAGCGCCCATGCCGACGATCATTCCGTGGCGGCGCTTATCGAAGGGCAACGCGGCCTCGGTGACGTCCTCTTTGGTCGTCGCCGCGCCGGTGGCCAGAAAGCCGCTTCCGACCCATTCCATCAACTCATCGCCGCTGGCGTTGTCGGCCGACAAGACGATGACGCGCTCACAGCGTCCGGAGCGAATCCAGTCTTGCGCCATGCCGATGGCGGTTGTCGTCGAGGCGCAGGCGTTGTTGATCTTGGTATTCGGCCCGCGAGCTCCGACGTATTCCGCAAAGCGCGAGTTGGCAATCCCCAGAACTTTAAGCAGGAATCGGTGGTTAAACTGGTATTCCTCGCCCTGCTCGTGGGCGGCGTTGAGTTCCTCGATCATGGCGTCCTGGCCGGCAAATGCCGACGCGAAGATGACGCCTGTTTCGTCGCCCACGCTCTCCGGAAGAGTCCAGCCGGTGGTCACCTTCTTGCCGGTGGTCGTCTCCCGATAGCGCGGGATCAGCGGCAATCCGGCGTCGCGAAGTGCCTCGAAGCCGGCGGCAAAGGCCAGGCGGCTGGTCTTGTCGAGGGCCTCGATCAACCGGTCGGCGATGCCCCACTCCGACAGGTCGAAGTCTCCGCCCTGTCCGGCCAGTTTGATGACCTCTTCGGTTTCGGTGACCTCCACGAGTTCACCGCCGCCGTCTTCGTGCTTCTGGAGGCGTGTAATGCGCTTTTCGACCATCGATTCCCGGAGCTCTTCGGTCAATTCCTCGATGAAGTTGGTGCCCTCGAGCAGACGCTCGATGGTCGCCTCTTCAAATAGCTCTTCGGTTCCCGGAAGACCGGCGGCGCAACCGCTGATGACGACGTCGGCGTCGATATCGTGTCGGGTTATCGAATCCCGATCGACGGGATCAGTATCGGCGGTGGGGTCGTCGCTGTCGGCGAATTTCGACGGCGACGTGCGCGATGCCTCGCGGACGCTGTCGTCGACGACGGCCGGACCGGCCGCGCCGTTGGTATAGGTCGGTGCACTGTCGTGGGTCGGGGTTGAGGTCTCCGCCGTCTGCGCTGAGCCTTCAGTGCCGATGGTCTCCTGGACGTAGTCCGCCATCCGCGCAAGCGTCGGATAATCGGCG
>CAYUPT010000108.1:0-9595 GCA_964446725.1 uncultured Bradymonadales bacterium
GTATGAGTGCCAGTCGAGCCGCAGACTCGCAGAAGCGAGTCATGCTCTGGGGAGGAGCGGTATGTTCTCAAACTTTGCTCCCCAGCGGCGTAAAACCGCTGGGGCCGCTTGCCGGGCGATGCCACTGCGAGCTTAATGCTGTCCGGTGACTCAGACTTCACTGAGAAGCTATCAAAAAAGTCTCCCGTCGTGATTCCCGGCCGATTTAGACCGCAGTTCCCGTCGAAAATCCTTCGACTTAGCGCTGCTAGGCCTCGTCTTTCGATCGAAAACTGCGGCAAAATCTTCTCAGTCTCGCGCCCTGAGCGAAGCGAGGAAGTACTCTTGGGGTGCTCGGTCCGACATTATTTTGACAGCTTCTGAAAATCGTCGAGGAGTTCGGTCACAGCTCGTCGGCCGGATTGGATGCACAGTGGGAGTCCGCCGCCGGGATGAGCGGAACCGCCGGACAGGTAGAGTCCATCGACGCCGGGGACGCGATTCGGCGGTCGTCTAAAGGCCGCCCAGCGGCTGTTGGAGGCCGCGCCGTAGATGCTTCCGCGGCTTCCCGGAAATTCTTCGGCCAGTTGACGAGGTGTGCGTCGCCAGATGACGCGGTCGTCGTCATCAATAAGTTGTCGCTGGCGCAATTTGTCGAGGACGCGCTGTTCGTGGGCCGTCCAGTCCGTCGGTGTTGTCGTTTCGTCGACGGGCGGTGCGTTGGTCATGACGAAGAGTGGCTCACTGTTTTCCCATGACTCGGTGCGATGTGCTTTTTCCGGCGCCGAAAGATAAATCATGGGATCTTCGGGAGTTTGTCCGTGGTCGAAGAGATCGGCGAATTCCCGGATGTAGTCGCGGTTCGGAAAGACGATGCTGTGAGCCGGACGGCGCTGCTGTGGGCGACGGCGGGCCTCGACGACGGCGTTCCATCCCGACATCGATGGCGGGGCATCGACGGAGAGGTCCAGATTGCCGTCGGGAGTCCAGAGATCGTCGATGAAGTGGCGGACGTCGGCGTTGACGATGACGGCGTCGGCGTCGATGCGTCGGCGTTCGGAGGCGACCTGAAATTGGTCAGAGCGGCGTCGAATGGAGGTCGCCGGCGAATCGTACACAAACCGTGTGCCTGCACGAGTCGCGACGTCTTCCAGGGCTTTCGCCAGCTCGAACATTCCGCCTTCGATACCCCATCCGCCGATTCCCAGATCGACCCAGGCGATGCAGTGAAGAGTAGCCGGCGCTCGACGCGGGTCGGAGCCGTTAAACGTGGCGTAGCGCAAAAAGAGGTTGCGAAGCCGGGGATCGTCGATGCGGTCGTTGACGGCGTCTAACATCGTCGATCGGGAGTCGATGGCCATCAGGTCTCGCATGGCCGTCAGCCCCAGTTTTACGGCCGTGATGGCCGTCGGCGACGGACCGAAAATAAAATGAGGGGCTGCAGCTTCCCAGATGGTCCGTGCGTAGTCCGTAAATCGCCGGAATTGATCGGCGGCGTCATCACCGAAGGTCTGTGCGACGTTTTCGATGGTCTGCTCGAGGTCGCCGGCGACATCGAGGGTCGAGCCGTCGCCGAAGTGGTAGCGCGTGACCGGCGACGGCTGAAAAAGATCGAGTTCCGATTCCAATTCCAGAGAATGCTCGGCGAGCACGTCGCCGACGATCGACGGCAGCGTCAACAGACTGGGGCCGGTGCCGAAACGAATACCTCGGTGGTGTTCGACGCCCACTTTTCCGCCCGGAGAAGAGCGGGCCTCGACGACGGTGACCTCCCAGTCGGGTCGACTCGACAGGGTCACCGCCGCCGACAAGCCACCGACTCCAGCGCCTATAATGACGGCATGTCGACTCATGATGGGCCTCCAGTATCGGGGAGAAGAGAGCGGAGCATGCGGCGTATCCGTCCCCGTCGGGGACCGCAAAAGAGGGGAAGCCACATCGAATTGTTATCTTCCGGGTGAGCGACGCGCATCCGGACAAGGGGGCGATGGCGGCGGCGGTCGATTCGATCCGGTTCGCAAAACTCGGCGACGCCGCGGGAGCGTCGTCCGCGCTGATCGGTGGCGGTGAGGATGGCGCGCAGATAAAATGGACCGCTGTCGACGACATCTCGATGCTCGATGTCGAGCCAGGGCCGCCCATCGACGGCGACGGTCATCGATGACCACCACTGCAGCCCGCCGCGGTTGGTCTGAGAACCGCGGCGTATGAGGGCTGCGCCGTCGAGTCGGCGTATGCAGCCGGCGGAGTCGACGGTCAACAACAGGGTCTGGGTCGTGTCGTCGCGGCCGTCGAGGACGTAGTAGATCAATTCGCGCTGTGGCAGTGCAATTCTGCCCCAACTCCAGTGGCGGATCCCCAGTTGGTGAAGCGGGGCGAAGCCACCGTTGCGATCGTGGTAGACGCGGCCCGATAGCCGCCGTATTTCGCCACCGATATCGACGGTTGCCGAGGCGGATTGATTGCAGAGAAGGGGCGTCCAGTTATGCCGGGTATCCGGCACAAAACTCCGGGCACTGGGGTCGTGAACCTCGCCGCTGCGGTGGATTCCCGGCCCGGAGGCGACGAAGTCGATATCGGTGCGCGAATCCAGGTGGGGGACGTCGAGACGCAGTCGCAGGCGCAGGGTTCGCTGGTTTCCGTCGACGGTACTCTCGATGATGGAGTTGCCAAAGCGCCAGTCGTCGCCGTCGGCCCGAAGATTCCAATCGGCATCGTCGCCGTCGAATTCTTTGAGCAGGTAGAAGTCGGGGTTCCCCTGTCGATAGACCGCTACATTGAGACTCGGCCGGTTCGCGGGAAGCTGTGGTCTGTTGCGCCGGCAGGCGTCGATATAACCGGGAAGAAAGGGCAGACCGAAGCTCCAGATCACGACCATTCCGCTGCCGTTTTCGTCGACGACATCGAGGTACCACCACAGGAATCCACCGGGGGTCGACATCAGTTCACGCGGGAGGCCGGTACCGGACTTCGCCCATTCGATAAGATCACCGTTGGGGCCATGAGTGGCTGGAGCTTCCTTCGGATTCGCGTCGTCACTCATGATGGCGATGTGCCCGGTAAGCCGCGGATAGGGCGGTGAAGTCGGCTGTGGTGTTCACGGTCGCGAAAGGCGACGAGACTCAGGCGCATCCAGGCGACGATGGCGACGGCGACCCAGAAGGTGCGAATGGGCGCCGGCACGTCGTCGGGATCGGCGGTGACGTCGATACGACGGCGGCGTATGCGGACGCCGATGGCGCGGTACAGACGACTGGCGACGACGATCGCAAGTCGCGAGCGGATCGGAATATAGCGCATGCCGGCATCGGCGCTGTCGTAGTAGCTGTCGGCCAGATCGAGCAGATCGTCGATGACCGGTGCCAGCGTCGTGCCACAGACATCGCCGTCGACCAGTTGCTTCTGTGTGACGCCGATATCGCGAAGTCTTTCGGCGGGAATATAAACGCGATTTCGCCGGGTGTCTTCACCGACATCGCGGCAGATATTGGTGAGCTGCATGCCGATGCCGAGGTCGATGGCGTGAGCGCGGCCGCGGGGATCGTCGACATCGAGTACGGCGCACATCATCGCTCCGACCGTGCCGGCGACGCGGTAGCAGTAGCGAAGCAGTTCGTCGTCGTCTTCGCTCCGTACGGCCTGCAGATCGGATTGAACACCGCGAATCAATTCGAAGATGTAATCGAGCTTCAGCTGTCGGCGGTCGGCCATCGCCAAAAAATGGCGGACCAGGGGCCTTGGCGGTTGACGGCGGCGCAATTCGGCGTCCAGGCGTTGAAGTTCGTCGGTGGCCTGGCCGGGGTGTCGTGCCTCGTCGGCGACATCGTCGATAAGACGACACAGGGCGTACAACACTGCGGCGTCGTCGCGGCGCTTCGATGCCAGAAATAGCGAGGCCAGTGGAAAGGACTGGGACTGGCGCTGCAATACCTGGCTGCTGTGCTCGACGACGCGGTCCGAATCATCACCACCGGGTTGGTCTGTCGATACGAGATGGTGGGGAGGTGTGCTCATGCGGTCTCCCTGGATGCGCTCTCCGGCGTCGGCGGCCGCGCAGTCTGTTCGCCGACGGGACGGGGAACGAGTTGTTCGAGAACTTTCGACGAGTTTAACACTCCGGGGATCCCGGCGCCGGGATGGACACCGGCGCCGACAAAGTAGAGGCCATCGACGTCCTTGGAGCGGTTGTGGAATCGAAACCATGCCGACTGGGTCAGCCTCGGCTCGGGTCCGAATCCGGCGCCGACGACGGAGCGAAGCTGGTCTTCGAAGTAGTCCGGACAGTGCCAGAAGCGAGTTGTGATGCGGTCGCGAAGCCCCGGCATGTGGCGCTGCTCGAGATGCGCCAGGATGCGGTCCATATAGGCGTCGCCGGTGTCCTCCCAGCAGATATCACTGTGATTATTGGGGACTGGAGAAAGGACGTAGAAAGTATCGCAGCCGTCGGGGGCGAGTTGGGGATCGGTGGCCGTCGGTCGATGTAGATAGAGTGAAAAGTCATCGGCCAACACCTTGTGCTGAAAGATGTCGTCGAGCAGTCCCCGGTAGCGCGGGCCGAGGACGATGTTGTGGTGCGGAAGGTCGTCGTAGGTGGTGTCGGTGCCGAAGAATCCGACAAAGAGGCCCATGGACTGGCGGGTTCGCTTGATCTTAAAGCGGGTGCCCCACGACAGGTGTTGCGTGCCCAGAAGCTGTCGATAGGTGTGGGATGGATCGGCGTTGGAGACGGCGAAGCGACAGGGGAGCCGTTGGCCGGACTCGGTGATCACGGCCTGGACGCCGTCGTCGCCGACCTCCAGCTGTTGGACCGGAGTATTGAGTCGAAGCTCGATACCGAGATCGTCGATCAGATCGACCAGGGCGTCGACGAGTGCAGTGGTGCCGCCGCGGGCGAAGTGAACGCCCCATTTGCGCTCCAGGTGATGGATCAGCATATAGATCGAGGAGACGTTAAACGGATTTCCCCCGACCAACAGCGGTTGAAATGAGAAGACCTGGCGCAGTCGCTCATCATCGATATATTTTGCGACCAGCCCGTAGACGGAGCGATAGCTCTGGAGGCGAATCATATCGGGGACGACGCGCAGCATGTCGGCGAGCGAATCGAAGGGCTCGTCGGCCAGTTGGCGATAACCGACATCAAAGATCTCTCGCGCATGTCGAGCCAGTCGTCGATAGCCGTCGATATCATCGGGGTTAAAACGCGAGATCTCGGAGATAAGGCGCTCTTCGTTGCCGACGTAATCGAAGTGGGTGCCGTCGGGGAAGCTGACGCGATAGAAGGGATCGACGGGAACCATGTCGACGTAGTCACTCAGGCGGCGTCCGCCGAGCGTGAAGAGTTCTTCGAAGAGATGGGGGGCGGTGATGACCGTGGGGCCGGTGTCGAAAGTATGGCCCTGTCGATGCACCACACCGGCGCGACCGCCGGGCTGGTCGCGGGCCTCCAGGATGGTCACCGGATGGCCCATGGCGCGGAGGCGAATGGCGGCGCTGAGGCCTCCGAATCCAGCTCCAATGACGATGGCGCGTTGTTTTTTCATTCGCCGGTCCCCCGTATTCAGAAGCGGTCAAAAAAGTCTCCCATCGGCATTCGCCGGCTGATTTGTCCGGCTTCTTTGCGCTCAAGCCTCGCCTTATCCTTCGGATAGGACTACTTTTGATCGCTTTGAAGCCAAACAAATCATCTCGCCGAGCCTCGGTCCGCTCTTTATTAACCGCTTCTCAGATCAGTGGTGATCGATGTGATTATCGTTCTGTGATGTACCGCCGGATTTCGCCTTCATGCGCTGTTTTCGGTACCGGGGCAGCGACCACCACGGAAGGTCCGGTCGTTGGTGGTGTTCCCAGTGGTAGCCGAAGTGATAGCAGGTCAGAAACGAGATCGGCGCTGAGAAATCGTTGGTCGTCGCCCGGTGTTCATCATCGTAGCCTTCGGCGGGACGCCGGTGCGGCAAGACGGTGCCGAAGTAAAAGAGCTGGACGGTGCTAAGTAGCGAGGGCACAACCCAGAATACAATCAGATTTGCCACCGGAATGCCGGCCAGCATATGGAGTACATTGAAGGCCACCGCCATGCCCACGAGCTGCGGAACCGAGACGTAATTGCGCATAAATCGCCAGTACCAGCTCAGGACATCGCTGTGGGTTCCGTCGTGATAATCGGGGTCGTCGGCGCTGGCGGGGTGGCGATGGTGTTCCCAGTGAGACTGGCGCAATTTCCGAAATGAAAAGAGGGCATAACAGCCCACGGCCAGAGCGCCGAGAAATCGATTGAGTCGCGGGAAATCGGGCGCCAGGGTGCGGTGCATGGCATCGTGGGCCGTGATGAACAGTCCGGTGTACAGAAATGTCTGGACCAGCACGGCGGCGACAACCCACCAGTTGAGCGCCGGGGAGACGGCGGTCAACAAAATGACGAGACAACCCGCCCAGGACGACAGGATGATCGATGCCGCCAAAATTCCCTTGAGGTTGTGTCGCTGTGGTCTGGGCGTATCGGTCATGGTGGCCCTCCATCGCCGGTGGCGGCACCAATCGGCGCGCCGACCGTGGCCTTCGGGCGCCATGCCTCGAATAGGCGGTGGATGTCGCCGAAGGCGGACTGGACCAGGGCCCACTGAAGACCACTGTCGGCGCGCCGAAATAGCCGCCACATGATGCGCGAAATCTCGAAATATCCGGTGTCACCGCGAAGATAAGCACGCCAATCGGCGTCGGGAAGCGAAAAGAAGGCGTCAAAAAAGCGGCACAGCCCGGATCGATCCAGTGAGCGAAGCACATCTCGGCCCAACAACAATAGTTGCCGGGCCCGCAGGGCATCGGCGGGCCACAGCGCGCAAAAGGCGGCGAGGGCTATCGCTTCGCTGCTCGCCTGGCCGTCCATTGCCCCGGCGATGGCATCGGCGACGGCGGGTCCGGCGCGGAGCATGCGGCCCATCTGATAGCCGGTGGCGGGGTGGATGAGACCGGCACAGGCGCCAAAGGGGACGACTCCGGGAGCGGTATTCGGGATGGGCAGGCCCATCGGGATATGGCAGCGTTCGACGGCGCGAATAGGCTCTACGGGAGTAGCTCCCCGGGCGCGAAGTCGGCGGTGGAGCCGGCGGCGCAATTGGTCGAAGGGTACGTCGGCGCCGACCAGGACCGTCTCCTCGACGAAGTAGATGCCGTCACCGAGGTTCATGCCGTACAGAAATGTCGGGGGAGGACCGTCGGAGCCGTCGGGCTCCGATCGGTAGTCCATCAGCACGAAACCGTCGCCATCGAGGGGATCTACATCGAATTTAGCTTCTATACCGTAGGCCCGCTGGACGGGGACGTCGACGTTGGCACCGTTCGTAGCGGTGAGCCCGCCGAAGGCACCGGAGGCGTCGACGACGAGTCGGGCTCGGACCTCAAGGCCGCCAGCGCAGTGCAGGGTGGTGACGTCGTGATTAGATTGTATGCGGCAGGCCCGGCGCTCGATGCGCGATGCATCGGCACCGTCGAGGATGGTATCGAGGTGGTCGCCAAAGGCGGCGTTGTCGATCCGCCCGTAGGCTCTGTCGACAGTCCTGTGTTTGCCGGTGACGACGGCGGCCTCCGGCCAGATACAGTCGAAGCAGGCGTCCGGGACCAGTTCATCGACTTCGTCGAGCCATAGCCCGTAGTTGTTGGGCCACTGGGCCCCGAGATCGGGATCGATGAGGGCCACCGCGATATCGCGCCGGGCGAGACGGGAGGCGAGCCATCGTCCGGAAGGTCCGGCGCCGACGATGGCGACGTCGACATCGAAGTCGGGTTGTTCGCTGCGGTAGGCAGTCATGGCGGCTCGCGTGGTGGTGCCAGGTCAGAATGGAACACTGCTGTCACCGGCCACTGCTGCCACTTCTGCCGGAATGATACCGCTTCTAATGGGTAATCACATACGCTGGCTGTCAACCCAATGCTTCCCAAACGGGAGACGAACTCCATGGCCACACCGCGCCCGCAGGTCATTGTCACGAGCTTCGGAACCCGAGGCGACGTGTATCCGTTTATCGGACTCGGCGCCGAGTTTCGTCGACGCGGCTACGACGTGGTGATGGTCTCCAACGAGTATTTTCGCCGGCCCGCCGTCGACGCCGGTCTTGTGTTTCGAGCCCAGGGCACCGCCGAGGCCTATCGACGGGCCATGAACGACGCGACGTTGTGGAATCCATGGCAGGGGCTGGATGCGGTGATGACCTCGCTGATTCCGGACCCGATCGCGACCTACGAGACACTACTCGATATCATCGCTTCCAGGCCGGCAATCTTGATCTCCCATCCCTTCGCACTGGCGCCGCGATTGATGCACGAAACCAGGAATACCCCCTGTGTCACCGCGGTGTTGTCGACGTCGCTATTTCGCAGCAACTATCGCGTTCCCGTGATGTACCGGACAATGGAATTGTCGAAGATGATCTGGCCGTTCAAACGGGTGATGTGGGCTTTGGCGGATCGATTGTTGATCGACCCCGCCGTGTGTCCGGTGCTCAATCCGGCGCGACGACACCTGGGACTGGAGCCGATTCGCCGGCCCTTCGATGGTTGGATATTTTCGCCCCAGCTGACGGTGGGGATGTTTCCGCCCTGGTTTGCACCGCCGCAACCAGACTGGCCGGAGTCGGTGGAGTTGACCGATTTTCCGCTGTATTCACCGCCGGCTGTCGTTCCACACCAGGTCGAGGCCTTTATCGACAATGGAGCGGCTCCGGTGGTCGCCACCTGTGGAAGTGCACTCGGAGACTGGGACGCCGTTGTGGAGTCCGTCATCGGGGCCTGCATGGAGACGGGACGGCGGGCGCTGTTTTTGGGACGTCGCGACGAGAAGGTGACACAGCGCGGCGACAGCGGTCAGTTCTTGGCCGTGCCCTTTGCGCCCTTCGACGCTGTGTTCGAGCGCTGTGGTGCTGTGATCCACCACGGGGGGATTGGTACGACCGCCGCCGCCCTACAGGCCGGAATCCCGCAGGTGGTGCGCCCGATTGCCCACGACCACCCGGACCACGCCGCCCGCATCGAAAAGCTGGGCGTCGGGCGGCGAATTCTGGCCGGCGATTTTACCGCCGGCGCCGTGGCGAAGGCACTGAATGAATTGCTCGACGACGACCTCGTCGACAATCAATGCCGCCGAAGAGCGCGTCAGACCCGGGACGGCGATGGTCTCCGAGAGTGTTGTGATCGAGTGGTGTCGAACTTCGGGCTGTCACCGCATGACGTCGGCGGTTTACTGCGCCGTCGACCGCAGTGATTCGACGAGCCACACCTGGAAGGCTCGACTCCCGAATTTGACGGTCGACTGGTGATCCAACCGCCGCGGTTTATGCACCGGTTCGCCATCGACGAAGGTGCCGTTGGTACTCGCCGAATCCTGGACGCGAAGACTGTCGCTGCGACACAAAAAGACGGCGTGGTTCCAGGAGATCGTCGGGTGGTCGACGGAGATGTCGTTGTGACCGCCGGCACCGACGGTGGTGTCGCCGTCGCAAAGCGGCGAAAACTCGGTGGGGTCGTCGGGGTCGTAGATATAACCGCGAACGTCGTCGGGAATCGATTGCGGCGGCTCAAAGGACATGGTCTTTTCGACGGGGAGTTCACCGCCGCAGCTTCC